>JBOGGH010000100.1:0-7563 GCA_050743905.1 Acidimicrobiales bacterium | reverse complement strand
AGCTGGTGGTGGTCAACAAGGCCGACCGCGACCCGGCGGCCGCCGCCCGCCTGGCGGTGGCCACCGAGGGGGCGGTCTGCGTGTCGGCCCGGACCGGCGAGGGCATGGACGCCCTGCTGCGGGCGGTCGGCGACCGCCTGCGGGTGGCCGACCGGGTGGTGGAGCTGGAGATCCCGTGGGCCCGCGGCGACGTGCTGGCCGCCGTGCACCGGGAGGGCGAGGTGGTGGGCCGGCGGGACGCCGACGGCGCGGCGCGCGTCCACGTGGTGCTGGACGACGCCGGCCGGGCCCGCTTCCGGCCGTACATGGTGGCCACGGCGTGACCGCGGCCGGGTTCCGCCCGCCGGCGTACCCCTACGACCGGCTCGACGGCATGCGGTCGGTGGCCGAGGGCCTGCCGGGCGGCGCGGTGGACTGCTCCGTCGGCACCCCCTGCGACCCGCCGCCACCCTCGGTGGTGCGGGCGCTGGCCGTCTCCGGCACCGAGCGTGGGTACCCGACGTCGGCCGGGGCGCCGGCCCTGCGGCGCGCCGCGGCGGACTGGCTCCGTCGCCGGTTCGAGGTGGCGGTGGACCCGGCGGCGGTGTCGGCGTGCGTGGGCACGAAGGAGCTGGTGGCGTCCACCCCGGGATACCTGCACCTCCGGGACCCGGGGAGGGACACGGTGCTCTACCCGGCGGTCTCGTACCCCACCTACGCCATGGGGGCCACGCTGGCCGGCTGCCGGGCCGTGGCCGTGCCCCCGGCCTCCGCCGACGGGAGCGGCCTGGACCTCGACGCCGTGGACCCCGGGGACGCCGCCCGGGCGCTGCTCCTCTGGGCCAACTCGCCGGCCAACCCCACCGGCGGGCTCACCGACCTCGACCGGGCCGCCGCCTGGGGCCGGGCCCGCGGCGTCCCGGTCTTCTCCGACGAGTGCTACACCGAGTACACGTGGGAGGGGCCGCCGCGCTCGGTCCTCCAGTCCGGGCCGGAGGGCGTGGTGGCCGTCCACTCGCTGTCCAAGCGCTCCAACCTGGCCGGCCTGCGGGTGGGGTTCATGGCCGGGGACCCCGAGCTCGTGGGGTACCTGCGGGCGGTGCGCCAGCACGCCGGGCTGATGGTGCCCGGGCCGGTCCAGGCGGCGGCCTCGGTGGCCCTCGCCGACGACGCCCACGTGGCCGCCCAGCGCGAGCGGTACCTCGACCGCCTCACCTACCTCTCGGCGGCGCTGCGGATGTCCGGCTGCCCGGTGGGCCTGCCGGCCGGCGGCTTCTACCTGTGGATGGAGGTGCCGCCCCGCTGGCCGGACGCCTGGGCCCTGGCCGAGGACCTGGCCAAGACGGCGGGCCTGCTGGTGAGCCCCGGCGACCTCTACGGCGAGGCCGGCGGCGGGCACGTGCGGATCGCCGTGGTCCAGCCCATGCCCCGCCTGCGCCTGGCCGCCGAGCGCCTGGCCGCCGCCGGCTGGAGCTGAGCGGTGGCACGGCTGCCGCCCCTCGGTACAGTCTGGCCATGAACGACCTGGAGCAGAGGATCGAGGCGCTGTGGGCGCGGGCCGGCGACCTGTCGCCGTCCGACCGGGAGGCGGCGGCCACCGTGGAGGAGGCGATCGGCCTGCTCGACAGCGGCCGGGCCCGGGTGGCCGAGGTGGGCGACGACGGCGAGGTGGTGGTCCACGAGTGGCTGAAGCGGGCCATCCTGCTGCTGTTCCGCCTCCGGGCCGTCGAGACCACCGAGGTGGGGCCGTTCGAGTACGCCGACAAGCTCCCGCTCAAGCGGGACTACGCGGCGTCCGGGGTCCGCGTGGTCCCCGGCGGCTCGGCGCGCTGGGGCTCCCACCTCGGACGCGGCGTGGTCCTCATGCCGGGCTACGTCAACATCGGCGCCTACGTGGGGGACGAGACGATGGTGGACACGTGGGCCACCGTGGGGTCGTGCGCCCAGATCGGGGCGCGGGTCCACCTCTCGGGCGGGGTGGGCATCGGCGGCGTGCTGGAGCCGCCCAACGCCACGCCGGTGGTGGTGGAGGACGACGCCCTGGTGGGCAGCCGGTGCATGGTCACCCAGGGGGCCCGCGTGGGCCGCGGCGCCGTCCTGGGCGAGGGCACCATCCTCAACCCGTCGATCCCGGTGATCGACGCCGAGACCGGGGTGGAGCTGAGCCGGGGCGTGGTGCCCTCGTGGTCGGTGGCCGTCTCGGCGGCGCGGCGGCGCGAGTACCCGGGGGGCGAGTTCTTCCTGCCGTGCGTGCTGGTGATCAAGCGGCTCACCGAGGGGGAGCGCCACGACAAGTCGCAGCTCAACGCCGTGCTGCGGGAGCACGGCGTCTCGGCGTGACCCCCGCCGACCTGCTCTCCCTCACCGCCGAGCTGGTGGCCGTGGGCTCGGTCAGCCACCACGAGGCGGCGCTGGCCGACCGCGTGGAGGGCGAGCTGCGCGCCTGCCCGTGGCTGGAGGTGGACCGGGTGGGCGACAGCGTGGTGGGCCGCACGGCGCTGGGCCGGGACCGCCGGCTGGTGGTGGCCGGCCACCTGGACACCGTGCCGCCGGCGGGCAACGAGGAGCCGCGGCCGGACGGCGACGTGCTGTGGGGCCTGGGCGCCGCCGACATGAAGGGCGGCCTGGCGGTCATGCTCGACCTGGCCCGGGCGCTCGACCGGCCCGAGGCCGACGTGACGTGGTGCTTCTACCCCTGCGAGGAGGTGGCGCGGGAGGACAACGGCCTGGCCACGCTGTGGCGGGACCGCCCGGACCTGCTCCAGGCCGACGCGGCGGTCCTCGGCGAGCCGACGGACGCCGTGGTGGAGGCCGGGTGCCAGGGCACCATGCGGGTGGTGGTGCACCTGGGCGGGGTGCGGGCGCACACCGCCCGCCCGTTCGCCGGGCGCAACGCCGTCCACCGGCTGGCGCCCGTCCTGGAGCGGGTGGCCGGCTGGAGCGGCCGGGCGATCGTGCTCGACGGCTGCGAGTACGCCGAGCAGCTCCAGGCGGTGGCGGTGGAGGGCGGGGTGGCCGGCAACGTGGTGCCCGACCACGCCTCGCTCACCCTCAACTACCGGTTCGCGCCGGACCGCGACGCCGGCGAGGCGCGGCAGTTCCTGGGGGCGCTGCTCGACGGCGAGCTGGACCCGGACCTCGGCGACCGCCTGGAGGTGGTCGACGTGGCGGAGGGGGCGCCGCCGGCGCTGGACCACCCACTGCTGGCGGCGCTGGTGCACGCCACCGGGGAGCGGCCCCGGGCCAAGGTGGGCTGGACCGACGTGGCCAGCTTCTGGGCCCACGGGATCCCGGCCGCCAACTTCGGGCCCGGCGACCCCCTGCTCGCCCACCACCCGGACGAGCGGGTGGAGCGAGCGTCCCTGGAGCGGGCCCGGGCGGTGCTGGAACGGCTGCTCACCGACGTGGCGTAACGCCGGACCCAGCGGTTACCGTGCCGTCATGACGGACCCCGCGCCCAGGACCCCGCGCCCGCTGGAGATCACCGCCGGCGCCGAGCCGATCAAGCTCGGATCCATGCTCCTCACCCTCGTGGAGCCGCACCGCGGCCACGAGGTGGCCTACAACCGGTGGTACGAGCGGGACCACTTCTACGCCGGCTGCATGGTGGGCCCCTACAACTTCGCCGGCCGGCGGTACGTGGCCACCGCCGACCTGAAGGCCATGCGCGACCCGGACCCCTCGACCATCACCGGCGAGCCGGCGCGGGGCTCGTACGTGGCCGTCTACTGGGTGCTCGACGGTTATCACGACATCTGGAACCGCTGGGCGGTGCGGCAGGTGCGGGCCCTGCACGCCGCCGGCCGGATGTTCGAGGAGCGGGACCACGTCCACACGCTGCTCTACCGCTACTCGTGGTCGTACCGGACGGACCCGGAGGGCACGCCGGTGGAGCTGGCCCTGGACCACCCCTACGACGGTTTCGTGTCGATGTGGGTGGACCGGGAGGACGGCGTGGCCGACGCGGACCTGGCCGCCTGGCTCCGGGACGAGTCCCTGCCGGGCATCATGCCGGGCTCCGCCGCCGACCTGGTGGCGGCGTTCACCCCGCTGCCGCTGCTCATCGACGCCCCCGGGGACGTGCCCCGGCAGGACGCCACCGACCGCCGGACGCTCCTGCTGTGGTTCCTGCACGCCCACCCGGGCGAGGTGTGGGAGCCGGTCGTCGCCGAGCAGGGCCGCCGGCTGGCGCAGGCCGGGATGGGGACCGTGGTGGCGGCGCTGCCGTTCGTCCCCACGGTCCACGGCACCGACGTCTACACCGACCGCCTCTGGGCCTGAGCCACGGCGCCCGGGCGGGTTACAGGCGCCGGAGGACGGTGACCACCCTGCCGTAGAGGTTGACCTCGGCCGGGTCGTACTCCATGGGGGAGAGCACCGGGTTGGCCGGGGTGAGCACCACCCTGCCGCGGCGGCGGCCGAACGTCTTGACCGTGGCCTCGCCGTCCGGGATGCCGGCCACCACCACGTCGCCCTGCTCGGCGTCCGGCTGCTGGCGGACCACCACGAAGTCCCCGTCCACGATGCCGGCGTCCACCATGGAGTCCCCGCGGACCCGGAGCATGAAGAGCGTCCCGGTGCCGGTGAGCTGCTCGGGGAGCGCCACCACCTCCTCGATGTTCTCCTGGGCGAGGACCCCGGTCCCGGCGGCCACCTCTCCCACGAGCGGGACGTTCCGCACCGGCCCGGCGGCCATGGCCACCTGGGAGCTGGGCTCGAACGTCACCTGGATGGCCCGGGGCTTGGTGGGGTCCCGCCGGAGGTAGCCCTCGCGCTGGAGGACCGCCAGGTGGGAGTGGACGGTGGCCGAGGACGCCAGCCCCACCGCCTCGCCGATCTCGCGGACCGACGGCGGGTACCCCTGCTCACGCTGGCAGGTGGCGATGTACTCCAGGATCGCCAGCCGCTTGCCGCTCAGCGCCTCGGCCATGGTCCGCTCCCCTCTGTCCGGTCTGTCCGGTGGTGCCGTCGCCCCGGTGGTCGGCCGCCGTGGTGGCGCCGGTCCGGGGCGAACATCCGTTTGCCGCCAGACGATAGCCGGGGGAGGGGCGGAGGGCAAACATCTGTTCGGAATTTCCCTTGACACGAACACCCGTTCGTGCTCTGATGAGGGCCATGACGAACGGACGTTCGCAGGAGCGGGTGGACCGCAGGGCCGGCCGGTCGAGGCGGGTGGCCGGGCCGGCGCCGGCGGCCCCCGGGACCGGGGAGGCTCGCTGATGGCCATCGCCGCCTTCCCCACACTGCCGGCGGAGGACCACGGACCGGAGATGCCGTGGCCCCGCCCGGTCCTGCGCCTGGTCGAGCCTCCCGCCGAGGAGCCGGTCGCCGAGGTGGTCCCCTGGGGACCGGTGACGCAGGTGGTGCAGGAGCCGCGGACCGGGACGGTCGTCACGGTGCGCCGGCGGGCCCGGGTCGCCCGCCAGATCCGGCGCCGGCGCGCCGTGGCAGGACTCCTCGTGGCCGGGGCGCTGTCGCTCCTGGCGCTCCCCGTGAGCGCCCTCGCCGGCCGGCCGGCCACGGCCACGCCCACGGCGGCCGCCGCGCACGGCGGCGTGGCCTACGTGGTGCAGCCGGGGGACACCCTCTGGTCGATCGCCAGCCGGTACGAGCAGGGCGGGGACACGCGGGCGCTCGTCCGGGAGCTGGCCGCCGAGACCGGGTCGACGGCGGCGGTGCCGGGCGAGCGGATCGCCGTTCCCTGAGGGGCGGCGCCCGGCGGCACCGGGGTGGCGGCGCAGTAACGTCGGCCTCGTGCGGTGCCCGTGGTGCTCGGCTGACGACGACCGGGTGGTGGACTCGCGCCTGGCCGAGGAGGGAGGGGCCATCCGCCGCCGCCGCGAGTGCCTGAGCTGCGAGCGGCGGTTCACCACCTTCGAGCGGGTGGAGGAGCAGCCGTTGTGGGTGGTCAAGCGCTCGGGGCAGCGGGAGCCGTTCGACCGGGCCAAGATCGTGGCCGGGCTCCGTGCCGCCGGCAAGAACCGGCCGGTCTCCGAGGACGACCTCCAGGAGCTGGCCCAGCAGGTGGAGGAGGCCCTCCGGGTGGGGAGCGGCGAGCCCACGAGCCAGCAGGTGGGCGTGGCGGTGCTCGAACGGCTGAAGGGCCTGGACCACGTGGCCTACCTGCGGTTCGCCAGCGTGTACAAGGGCTTCGAGGATCTGGGCGACTTCCAGCGGGAGGTGGGGCTGCTCACCAAGACCACCGAGCCCAAGCGCCGCCGGTGAGCGGCGTGCTGGTGGCCGACATCCCCGAGGTGGCGCTGGCCGTCTACGCCCACCCGGACGACGCCGACGTGGCCTGCGGGGGGACGCTGGCCCGTTGGGCCTCCGGCGGGTGCCGGGTGCACCTGCTGGTCTGCACCGACGGCGGGAAGGGGACGGCAGACCCGGCGGTGGCACCGTCGGACCTGGCCCGGCGGCGGACCGGCGAGCTGGCGGCGGCGGCGGAGGAGGTGGGCGTGGCCGCCCACCACGTCCTCGGCGCCCCCGACGGCGAGCTGGAGGGCCGGCCCGGGTTCGTGGGCGAGCTGGTGGGCTGGGTGCGGCGGGTGCGCCCGCAGGTGGTGCTCGGGCACGACCCGACGGCCGTCTTTTTCGGCCAGGACTACTTCAACCACCGCGACCACCGGGCCGCCGGTTGGGCGCTCCTCGACGCCGTCTCGCCCGCCGCCGCCCTGCCCCACTACTTCCCCGAGGCCGGCCCCGCCCACCAGGTGGCGGTGGCCTACCTCTCGGGGACGCTGGATCCCGACGTCTGGGTGGACGTGTCCGCCTCGCTCGAGGCCAAGGTGGCGGCGGTGTCCTGCCACCGGAGCCAGCTCCCGGCCGACGAGGGCTGGGCGGGGGACGTGGTGCGGAGCCGGGCCGAGGAGGAGGGCCGGCGGGCCGGCGTGCCGTTCGCCGAGGGGTTCCGCCGGCTCCGGCTCGGTGGCTGAGGAGCCGGCCGGGACGGATCCGGCGATCCTCCACGTGGACATGGACGCGTTCTTCGCGTCGGTGGAGGTGCTGGACGACCCGTCGCTGGCCGGCAAGCCGGTGATCGTGGGGGGCAGCGGGGCCCGGGGCGTGGTGGCCTCCTGCACCTACGAGGCGCGCGCCTACGGCGTGCGCTCGGCGATGCCGTCGGTGCGGGCGCGCCAGCTCTGCCCACCGGCCGTCTTCGTGGACGGGCACTACTCCCGCTACGCCGAGATGAGCGAGCGGCTGCGCGACGTCCTGCTCTCGGCGACGCCGCTGGTGGAGCCGATCGGGCTGGACGAGGCGTTCCTCGACGTGACCGGCTCCCGGCGCCTCCTGGGCGAGCCGGAGGCCATCGCCCACCGCATCCGGGCTGAGGTCCGGGACCGGCTGTCGCTGGCGTGCTCGGTGGGGGTGGGCCGCTCCAAGCTCGTGGCCAAGCTCGCCTCCAGGGCGGCCAAGCCCCGGGCGTCGAGGCGGGGGGCCCGGCCGGGGCGGGGCGTGGTGGTGGTGCCGCCCCACGAGGAGCTGGCCTTCCTCCACCCGATGCCGGTGGAGGCGCTGTGGGGCGTGGGCCCGGCCACCGCCGGCCGCCTGCACGACCTGGGCGTGCGCACGGTGGGGGAC
>JBOGGH010000099.1:0-7599 GCA_050743905.1 Acidimicrobiales bacterium | reverse complement strand
CCGCCAGCCGCACCCCCCACCACCCGCCGCCCCTCACGCCCGGCGGGACCGTCAGCAAGCCACCCCAGGCGACGGCTCCGAGCCGACCGCCACCGGCCAGCCGGCCGGGTCGCGCCCGGCCGCGCCCGCGCCGCCGGGTGGGGCTGCCCGTTCCGCCCGGCCGGCTCCCCTTCCGGGCCGGTGGGCGGCCTGGCTCGGCCCGGGCGCAGGGCGGTCAGCACGCGGGCTTCGTGATCGGGCGCGGCTGCTGTGCCCTGGTCCATCGTGTCCCCGTCCCGATCCCGACGGCGTGCTCCGAGCGACGTCCGGCGGCGGTCCCCGCGACCGCACCATGCACTCTGCCACGCAGTGGTGTTGCGGTTCAGTGCTGCGTCGGTATGATGAACGGTATGACGCCAGCGAAGGGAAAGATCGCCGTGAGCCTGCCGCAGAAGACGATCGACGCCCTCCACCGGGCCGTGGACGAGGGGCAGGCGCCCAGCGTCAGTGCCCTCGTGGACGAAGCCGTCCGGGAGAAGTTGGGCATGGACGACCTCGACGAGCTGCTGGCCGAGATGCTGGAGGAGACCGGCGGCCCGCTGACCCCGGAGGAGATCGCCGAGGCCGACGCCCTCCTCGGCTATTGAGCCGGCCGGTGCGGGGCGGCCCGGCGGAGCACGGCCTGGTGCTGGACGCCGGTGCGCTGATCGCCTACGAGCGAGGTGACCGCCTGGCGGTGGGCCTCATCGAGCGGGCCAAAGAGCGGGGTGCCGCGGTGACCGTCCCCGTGGGGGCGCTGGCCCAGGTCTGGCGGGACGGGCGGCTGCAGGTCCGCCTGGTCCGGCTGTTGTCGAGCGCCTTCTGCGAGGTCGTGCCGCTCGACGACTTTGGCGCCCGCGAGGCCGGCCAGCTCCTGGGCGTGACCGGCACCTCGGACGTGGTCGACGCCACGGTGGTGCGGTGCGCCCGCCAGCGGGGGCTGCCGGTGCTCACCTCGGACACCGGCGACCTCCGACGCCTCGACCGCAAGGTGCGCCTCATCCCGGTGTGAGCGGCGGGGGTCAGGGCCGGCGCGGGGCTCAGGCCGGCGGCCTCAGGCCGGCGCCGCCGCCGTGCTGGGGAGCCAGGCGGGCCGGGACGCCTCGTAGGCGTCCAGCTCGGCCTCGTGGCGCAGCGAGAGGCCGATGTCGTCCCAGCCGTGCAGCAGCCGCTCCCTCGTGAACTCGTCCAGCGGGAAGGTGTCGGCGATGCCGGCGGCCGGGGCCTCCACCGTGCCCCGGGCCACGTCGATGGTGAGCTCGAGCGAGGGGTCGGCGGCCACCGCGTCCAGCAGCGCCCGGCCGGCGGCCGGGCTCACCTGCACCGGGAGGAGCCCCTGCTTGGTGCAGTTGTTGCGGAAGATGTCCCCGAACCGCGACGACACCACGGCCTGGAACCCGTAGTCCATGAGGGCCCAGACGGCGTGCTCCCGGGAGGACCCGGTGCCGAAGTTGGCCCCGGCCACCAGCACCGTGGCCCCGGCATGCTCCGGGCGGTTCAGCACGAAGTCCCGGTCGTCGCGCCACTCGGCGAACAGCCCGGCCCCGAACCCGGTGCGCTCCACGCGCTTCAGCCAGTCCGAGGGGATGATCTGGTCGGTGTCGACGTCGGACCGGTCGAGCGGCACCGCCCTCCCGGTGACCACGGTCACGCGCTCCATCGCTCCTGCCTCCCTGCTCGCGTCGTCGTCAGTCCAGGTCGCCGGGGGTGGCGAACCGGCCGGCCACCGCGGTGGCGGCAGCCACCGCCGGCGAGACGAGGTGGGTGCGGCCGCCCCGGCCCTGCCGGCCCTCGAAGTTGCGGTTGGACGTGGACGCGCACCGCTCGCCCGGGGCGAGCTTGTCCGGGTTCATGGCCAGGCACATGGAGCAGCCCGGCTCCCGCCACTCGAAGCCGGCGGCCACGAGCACCTTGTCCAGGCCCTCGGCTTCCGCCTGGTCCTTCACGCGGTGCGATCCCGGCACGGCGAGGGCCCGGAGGCCGGCGCGCACGTGCCGGCCCTCCAGCACGGCGGCGGCGGCCCGGAGGTCCTCGATGCGCGAGTTGGTGCACGACCCGAGGAACACCGTGTCCACGGCCACCTCCCGCAGCGGGGTGCCGGCGGCGAGGCCCATGTAGGCCAGGGCCCGGGCGGCGGCGTCGCGCTCGCCGGCGTCGGCGAGCGAGCCCGGGTCCGGGACCGCCCCGTCGATCGGCGCCACCTGCGCCGGATTGGTGCCCCAGCTCACGTGGGGGACGAGGAGGGCGGCGTCCAGCGCCACCTCCTTGTCGAAGGTGGCGCCGTCGTCCGTGGGCAGGGCGGACCAGTAGGCGAGCGCCTCGTCCCAGGCCTTGCCGGCGGGGGCGTGCGGCCGCCCCTCGAGGTAGGCGAAGGTGGTCTCGTCCGGGGCCACCATGCCGGCCCGGGCCCCGCCCTCGATGCTCATGTTGCAGACGGTCATCCGCCCCTCCATGGAGAGGGACCGGATGGCCGAGCCGCGGTACTCGATGACGTGGCCCATGCCCCCGCCGGTGCCGATCCGGCCGATCACGGCCAGGGCGACGTCCTTGGCGGTGACCCCCGCCGGCAGGTCGCCGTCCACGGTGACCGCCATGGTGGACGGCCGCTGCTGGGGGAGCGTCTGGGTGGCCAGCACGTGCTCCACCTCGCTGGTCCCTATGCCGAAGGCCAGGGCCCCGAAGGCGCCGTGGGTGGAGGTGTGGCTGTCGCCGCAGACGATGGTCATGCCCGGCTGGGTCAGCCCCTGCTCCGGACCGATCACGTGCACGATGCCCTGGTTGGCGTCACCCATGGGGTAGCAGGTGACCCCGAACTCGGCGCAGTTGGCGTCGAGCACGGCGAGCTGCTGGGCGGAGACCGGATCCGCCACCGGCTTGTCGATGTCCGTGGTGGGCACGTTGTGGTCCGCCGTGGCCACCGTCAGGTCGGGCCGGCGCACGCCCCGCCCGGCCATCCGCAGGCCGTCGAAGGCCTGGGGCGAGGTGACCTCGTGGACGAGGTGGAGGTCGATGAAGAGGAGGTCGGGCTCGCCCTCGGCCCGGTGGACCACGTGGGCGTCCCACACCTTCTCTGAGAGGGTGCGCGGGCCGGCGGTCACTGCCCCACCTTCACGATCTCCACCCGGAGCACCCCGCCGGGAGCCTGGTACTCGACGGTGTCCCCGGCCACCCGGCCGATCAGCGCCCGGCCCAGCGGGGCGCTGGGGGAGACCACGGCCATATCGCCCCGGCGCTCCTCGATGGAGCCCACGAAGAAGGCCTGGGTGTCGTCCTCGTCGTCGCCCTCGTACCGCAGGGTCACCACCGTGCCGTGGTCCACGGTGCCGTCGCCGCCGCCCCCGTCCTCCACCACCTGGGCCGTCTTCAGCAGGGCCTGGAGCTGGCGGATGCGGGACTCCATCTTCCCCTGGCTGTCCTTGGCGGCGTGGTAGTCGCCGTTCTCCGAGAGGTCGCCCAGCGCCCGTGCGGCCTCGATGGCCTGGGCGATCTCCACCCGGCCGCGGGTGGTGAGATCCTCCAGCTCCGCCTGGAGCCGGTCGTGGGTCTCCCGGGTGAGCCGGGCCGGCCCGGCCCGGCTGGCGGATGCGTCGGTCACGGCTACGAGGCTACCGGCTGGTGGGCGCGGCGCGGGACGGCGCGGCCGCGGTTGACGGCGGCCTCCGCGTGCGGGACACTGGAGACCTGATGGCCAGGACGACCACCACCCCGACCAGCACCGTAGCGATCATTCCGTAGGCGCGCGCCCCCCGGTGCGCGCCTCCCCGACCGTCCACTTGGTGGGCGGTTTTTCTTTTGCCGGGGCACGGGCGGGGTGGGGAGCGGCGGGGGCGGGCTGCGGAGGACGCCAGGACGGGGAGCGACGAGGAGCGAGGCAGACGTGAGCACGAGCGAGACGACGAGCGGGGCCGGCCACCGGGTGGCCGTCATCGGGGGCGACGGCATCGGCCCCGAGGTGCTCCGCGAGGCGCTCAAGGTGGTGGCCGCCGCAGGGGTGGCCCTCGACACCACCCACTACGACCTGGGTGCCGCCCGGTACACGCGCACCGGCGACGTCCTCCCCGACGAGGTCCTGGAGGAGCTGCGGGGGTTCGAGGCCATCCTCCTCGGGGCCGTGGGGCCGCCGGTGGGCGACACGTCCGTGCCGTCCGGGTTGCTGGAGCGCGGCCTCCTGCTCCGGCTCCGTTTCGACCTCGACCTCTACGTGAACCAGCGGCCCTTCGCCGGGGTGCCCGGGTCCATCGCCGAGGGGGCCGACCTCGTGGTGATCCGGGAGAACACCGAGGGCACCTACGCCGGTGAGGGCGGCTTCCTGCGCCGGGGGACCCCGCACGAGGTCGCCACCCAGGGCTCGGTCAACACCCGGATGGGGGTGGAGCGGTGCGTGCGCCACGCCTTCGAGCTCGCCCGCCGCCGGGAGGCGCGCAAGCTGACCCTCGTCCACAAGACCAACGTGCTCACCTTCGCCGGGGACCTCTGGCAGCGCACGGTGGACGCGGTGGCCGCCGACTTCCCCGACGTGGCCCGCGACTACCACCACGTGGACGCCGCCTGCATCTACCTGGTGGAGCAGCCGGCCCGGTACGACGTGATCGTCACCGACAACCTCTTCGGGGACATCCTCACCGACCTGGCCGGGGCGGTCAGCGGGGGCATCGGGTACGCGGCGTCGGCCAACCTGAACCCGGCCCGGACCGGGCCGTCGCTCTTTGAGCCGGTGCACGGCGCCGCCCACGACATCGCCGGGAAGGGGCTGGCCAACCCGCTGGCCGCCATCGAGTCGGCGGCGATGATGCTCGACTTCCTCGGGGAGGACGCCGCTGCCTCCCGCGTCCACAAGGCCGTCGCCCGCTTCGTGGACGACCAGCACCGCGCCGGCGGTCCCCCCGCCGGCGAGCAGCCGTCGACCGAGGCCATCGGCGACGCCATCGCAGAAAGGCTCTGACCCGTGCCCATCACTCCCACCGAGAAGATCTGGATGGACGGCCGGCTCGTGGACTGGGCCGACGCCCAGGTGCACGTCCTCACCCACACCATGCACTACGGCTCCGGCGTCTTCGAGGGCGTCCGGGCGTACCCCACCCCGCGCGGCGTGGCCGTGTTCCGCCTGCGCGACCACGTCCGGCGGCTGTTCGCCTCCGCCTCGGTCTTCCTGATCGACGTGCCGTTCACCGAGGACGAGGTGGTGGAGGCCACCCGCGAGGTGGTGAGGGTGAACGGCCTCACGGACGGCTGCTACATCCGGCCGCTGGTGTACCTGGGCTACGGCGAGATGGGGCTCAACCCCCTGCCCTGCCCGGTCAACGTGGCGGTGGCCGCCTGGCCGTGGGGCACCTACCTGGGCGACGAGGGCGTGGCCAACGGGGTCAGGGTGAAGATCAGCTCCTGGCGCCGGCACGACCCGAACGCCGTGCCCACTGCGGCCAAGGGCACCGGTATGTACGTGAACTCGTCGCTGGCCAAGGTGGAGGCGCTGAAGGCCGGCTACGACGAGGCCATCCTGCTCACCTCGGACGGCCGGGTGAGCGAGTGCACCGGCGAGAACATCTTCGTCGTGCGCGACGGCGTGCTGCTCACCCCGCCCACCTCGGACGCCGGGGCGCTGGACGGGATCACCCAGGACACGGTGGAGACCCTGGCCGGGGACATGGGCATCGAGGTCCGCCACCAGCAGCTCATCCGCACCGACCTCTACCTGGCCGACGAGGCGTTCCTCACCGGCACGGCGGCCGAGGTGGTGCCCATCCGGGAGGTGGACGACCGGCCGGTGGGCAGCGGCCGGCCCGGCCCGGTCACCAGCGAACTGCAGCAGGCGTACTTCGCCACCGTCCGGGGCGAGGTGGATCGCTACAAGGACTGGCTGGACCATGTCGACTGACCGCCACCACCACGCCGAGGGCGCCCACCCCCACCGTCACGGAGCCCACGACTACCGGCTGCCCGAGCTGCCCGAGGCGGTGGACATCTTTGACACCACGCTGCGCGACGGCAGCCAGCAGGAGGGGCTCTCGCTCACCGTGGACGACAAGCTGCGGGTGGCCGAGCAGCTCGACCACCTGGGGGTGGCCTACGTCGAAGGCGGCTGGCCCGGCGCCAACCCGAAGGACGACGAGTTCTTCCGGCGCGCCCCTGCCGAGCTCCGGCTGGCCACCTCCACCCTGGTGGCGTTCGGGTCCACCCGCCGGGCCGGCGTGCGGGCCGCCGACGACGGCGTGCTGGCCAAGCTGGTGGGCGCCGGCACCCCGGTGGTGTGCATCGTGGCCAAGAGCTGGGACCGCCACGTCACCGACGCCCTGCGCACCACACTGGACGAGGCGGTGGCCATGGTGGCCGACTCGGTGGCCCACCTGCGCGAGCACGGCAAGCGCGTGTTCCTCGACGCCGAGCACTTCTTCGACGGCTACCGGGGCAACCCCGACTTCGCGCTGCGGGTGCTGGGGGCGGCCCAGGAGGCCGGCGCCGAGGCGCTGGTCCTCTGCGACACCAACGGCGGCTCGCTGCCGGACGATGTCGGCGAGGCCGTGGCCGGGGTGCGGGCCCGGACCGACGCGCAGCTCGGCATCCACTGCCACAACGACACCGGCTGCGCCGTGGCCAACTCCCTGGTGGCCGTCCAGGCCGGGGCCACCCAGGTGCAGGGCTGCGTCAACGGGTACGGCGAGCGGGCCGGCAACGCCGACCTGTCTGCCGCCATCCCGGACCTCTCGCTCAAGCTCAACGTGCGCACGATCCCCTCGGACCGGCTGGACCGGCTGGCCCCGGTGGCCCACCACATCGCCGAGCTGGTCAACATCGCGCCGGATCCGCAGCAGCCCTACGTGGGGGCGTCCGTCTTCGCCCACAAGGGCGGCCTGCACGCCAGCGCCGTGGCCCGCCGCCGTGACCTCTACGAGCACGTGGATCCTGCGCTCGTCGGGAACGGCACCCGCGTGGTGGTCTCGGAGATGGCCGGGCGTTCGACCCTGGCCATGAAGGCGGCCGAGCTCGGGCTGGACCTCGACGGCGAGGTGGTGGGGCGGGTGCTCGACGAGCTGAAGCGGCTGGAGCACGAGGGGTACCACTTCGAGGTGGCCGACGGCTCGCTCGAGCTGCTGCTGCGCCGTGCCGGCGGGTGGGAGCCCGACTGGTTCGAGGTGGAGTCGTACCGGGTGATCACCGACCACGGCGCACGGTCCGCCGGGGTGCGGCCGGCTGCCGGGGACGGCCTCCCGGGGGGCGCCGCCGGGCCCGGGGCGGGGACGGCGGCCCTGCCGGGCCCCGTGGGGGCGGCCACCACCGAGGCCACGGTCAAGGTCCACGTGGGCGAGGACCGCACGGTGGCCACCGCCGAGGGCAACGGGCCGGTCAACGCGCTGGACGCCGCCCTCCGCCAGGCCATCGGGCCCCACTACCCGGGGCTGGCCGGCGTCCACCTCACCGACTACCGGGTCCGGGTGCTCGACACCGGGCGGGGGACCGGCGCCGTGACCCGGGTCCTGGTGGACACCTCGGACGGCGAGCGCACCTGGACCACCATCGGAGTCTCCGAGAACATCATCGAGGCGAGCTGGCAGGCCCTGTACGACTCGATCGTGTTCGCGCTGT
>JBOGGH010000098.1:0-7616 GCA_050743905.1 Acidimicrobiales bacterium | reverse complement strand
GCCGTCGGGGCCGCCGCGGTCCACGTGGGCCTCCCGGCGGAAGGCCACCGCGCCGGCGCCGCCGTCGCCGGCCTTGGCGTGGATCTGGGCCTCGTCGACGAACCCGGGCATCGGGTCATCCTACGGGCGGTGCCCTCAGGCGCCGTGCCCGGGCCGCCACCTGGCGGCGCGCCTCCTCCACGTCCACCGTGGTGCACCGCCCGCCGGCCACCACCTGCCGCCCGCCGACCCACACGTCGGTCACCAGCCGGTTGGGCGCCGCCCACACCAGGTGGGCCAGCAGCTCCCGCTCGTCCAGCGCCGGCACGAAGCACGGGTCGGCCAGGTCCAGCCGCAGGAAGTCGGCGGCCATTCCGGGGGCCAGGCTGCCGGTGGCCAGGCCCAGCGCCTCGGCCCCGCCCCTGGTGGCCAGCCGCAGGGCCTGGGCGGTGGGCACCAGCGAGGCGTCCCCGGCGGCCGCCCGGGCCAGCAGCGGGGCCAGCCGCATCTCCTCCCACAGGTCGAGGTTGTCGTTGGAGGCCGGCCCGTCCGTGCCCAGGCCCACCCGGACGCCCCGGGCCAGCATGTCGGCCACCCGGGCCACGCCGCTGCCGAGCTTCCCGTTGCTCTGCGGGCAGTGGGCCACCGCCACCCCGTGATCGCGGTAGAGGTCGAGGTCGCCGTCGGTGAGCCACACCGAGTGGGCGGCCAGCACCGCCCCGTCGAGCACGCCCAGGCGCGCCAGGCGCGCCGGGATGGCCGGGTCCTCGGCGGCGGTCTCGGCCACGTGGATCTGCACCAGCGCCCCCAGCTCGGCGGCCAGGCGGGCGGTGGCCACCAGCCCCTCGTCCGGCACGGCGTAGGCCGAGTGCGGGCCGAGGCCCACGGTGAGCCGCCCTTCCCGGCCGTGGAAGCCGGCGTGCACCTCCCCCGCCTCGTCCAGGGCCTGCCGCCAGGTGAGGCCGCCCGGCAGCTCGAAGACGCCGGGGGTGAGCACGCAGCGGATGCCGGCGTCCAGCGCCGCCTCGGCCACGGTCCGGCCGTGGAGGTACATCTCGCAGGTGGTGGTGACCCCGTAGCCCAGCATCTCGGCGCAGCCGAGCAGCATCCCCCAGCGCACGTCGTCCTCGGTGAAGCGCGCCTCCAGCGGCCAGACCGCCTCCCGGAGCCAGCGGTCGAGCGGCAGCCCGTCGCCGGCGCCCCGCACCAGCGTCATCGGGGTGTGGGCGTGGGTGTTCACCAGGCCCGGCATGAGGAGGCCGCCCAGGTCCACCACCGGGCCCGGCGGCGCGGGCGGCGCCTCCGCCGGCCCGCCCACCCAGGCCACCTCCCCGCCGTCCACGTCCAGCACCCCCGGCCGGTGCACGGCGCCGCGGTCGTCCACCGTGACCACCGCGTCGGCCAGGTACCTAGGCGTGGCAGTGCCCCCCGGTCGACGGTGGGACATCCAGGGCGGGGTTCCGGTCGAAGAACCCCACCGGCAGGAGGCTGAACCCGGCGTACTCCACCGGCATGACGGGCCAGTCCTCGGGACGGGGCAGGTGGGTCACCCCGAACGTGTACCAGAGCACCACGTCCTCGTTGGCGATGGGCCGGTCCGCCGCCGTCCACCGGGGCAGGCCGTCGCCCCCCACGTGCTGGTTGGGGTGGTCGCCGGCCGCCCGCAGCTCGTCGGGGTGGAAGCGGGTGACCCAGAGGTTGCGGGTGGCGAAGCGGGCCCGGCGGCCCACGCTGGACTCGGGGTCGGCCAGCAGGGTGGGGGTGGGCCCGGGCACCAGCTTGTACGCCGGCGGCTGGCCGAGGCCGTTGGCGGCGGCGTGGTTGACCACCTTCCAGTGCCGGCTGGTGGCCGGGTCCACCGTGCGCCGGGCGCCCAGCTCGGTCTCGAGGAGGGTGGCGGTCGGGGCGAAGGCGTTGCCCCACGGGTTGTCGGGCCCGGTGGGCTCGGCCCGGGTCTCCACCTCGTAGACCGAGTTGGCCGGGCCGTCCACCTCCATGTCGAGGCGCACGTTGAACAGGTGCTGGTGGAACGGGGCCACGAGCTGCGGGGCCACCAGGGTCCCGTGGTCCGGGGCCTGGCCGGGCGCCACCGCCTGGGTGGACACGATCCCGGTCAGCTTCACCTCGAGCTGCACGGTCCCGTCGAGGTAGAGGTACCAGTAGAAGCCGTACTCGTAGTTGCCCACCGTGGCGATGAAGCTCACCACCAGGCGGCGGGAGCGGCGCACCTCCACCCGGCCGCTGTGCATGTCCACGTGCTTCCAGAGGATGCCGTAGTCCTCCTCGTGGATGCAGACGGCGTTGGCCAGGGTGTGCGGCCGGCCGCGCTCGTCGGCGTAGTCCACGTCCAGGTACCGGATCTCGCCCAGGCAGTCGCAGCCCATGACGAGCGAGTCGGCCATGCGCCCGAGGCCCCACTCCCCCACGTCGAAGGCGTTCTTCCAGGCGTGCATGGGGTCCGGCGTGCCGTACGGCACCACCATCTCGCTCACCGACGCCCGGTACAGCACCGGCCGGACCCGGTCGCCGTCGTGGTAGGCGAGCGTGTGGAGGACCAGGCCCTCCAGCGGGTCCATGGTCACCCGGAACGACCAGCGCTGCCAGCGGACCAGGTTGCCCTCCACGGTGAAGCCCGGCCCCTCCGGCTGGACGATCTCCAGCGGCCGGAGGTCGCGCCGCAGCTCCCGGTCCTCGGGGTAGTAGCTGCCGGGGTCGGGCGGCACCGGCACCACCCCGGTGTCCACCACCTCCAGCACCTCGCCCCGGCCCATGTCCACGAAGCCCACCACGCCCTCGATGGGACGGGCGTACCCGTTGGCCTCCGGCGTGTCCCGCAGGTAGGACAGGCACCGGCTGATCCGCCGGTTGTGCTCGTGGTCGATGCCGAAGGCGCCGGCCGGCCACGGGTCGATCTGGACCTTGTCGAGGTCGTCCACGCCCCGCTTGCGCATGGCCGCCTGCCACTGCGGGTCGGCCTTCAGCACGGCGATGGCCTGCATCGACTCCTCGATCAGGAGCGCCGGCCGCGTCTCGGCCACCTCCTCCCAGCGCCGCACCTCGCCGTGGGTGACCGACACCACCGCCTCGATCACCGTGGCCTCGGGGCCCGGGACCACCACCACCCGCACCTCGCGGTCCACCGGGTCCCCGTCCCGGTACCCGCGCACCACGTCCTTGGGCGGCTCCCGGAGGCCCACGTAGGCCATACGGGCGCCCTCGGGCAGCTCGGCGTGGCCGCGCACCAGCGCCACCGCGCCGGCGATCTCCTCCCCGGTGAGCGGGGCGAGCGGGTGGTTCACTGACACCGGCGTCACGGTACGTGAGACGGCGCGGGCCGGCAAGGCGGCACTACGGCGGGCGCTGGCGACGGCGAAGCTCCCCGTCCCGGAGGACCGTCGGACCGCCGACCTCGTGCCCGATCTCCGTACGGGGCGTTGTGATGCTGGGACCCCGCCGAGCCGCCCCGATCGGCGGCCCGGGGAACGCCCCCTCCGACCGAAGCCGCTACAGATCGCTGACTCGTCGGCGATGTCTGCCACCGACCGGTGCTTCAGATCGAGTGAGGCGCAGCGCTCGCGGCAGGGAGCACGTGGCGCTGCTGTACCTGCGACGTGCCCCACCGAGCTGGCGTTCGGAACGAGGGGCTTCGATCGGAAGCCGTCACGATACGGGGCACGGCGCTCGATCGCGACAGGCCACGTTTCCTCACGATGCCAAGTAGCGCCGGAGTGCCTCCCGCGCGACCGCACTGATGCTGCGGTGCTCCTCTTCAGCGCGCTCGTGAAGAGCCTCTGCCAGGTCGGTCTCGATGCGCAGATCGAGTCGAGGCGAGACACCACGACCAAGCGACGGGCGACCAACCTTCCTCGGGGTGGCAACCTCGAGGTCGTACCCGGCCTCGGCCTCGTTGGCGAGCTCTTGCTCGACCTCCGGAGTGAGCACCGTTCCGCTCTTCGTTCTCCTCACACGCGCCATCTCTTGGCCTCCTCGTACTGTCGTCGGTACTTCTCGCGCAGAACCATGGCGTGGATGACCCGAAGGTGATCCTCGCCGTTCGCATCGGCCTCCATCTCGACCCCGATCACCTCGACGGCCCGCCCCGCCTCGTCGTCACCGAGGAAGACGAGGCGGGGGTCGGGCACTGCGGAGTCCGGTGGTGCTGGCTGGATGTACACCAGGCCGCAGTGCTCCACGGCGTGACGCGCAGCGTGACGCGCGACCCCGTGGCGGCGCGAGGCGTGGGTCCAGCTCATGCGCACCTTTGGGATCGTACCAGTTCTGTCCGACAGAACAGCCGTCAGACGACGTCACCCCCCGCTGACGAAGGCGACGACGACGTAGGCAGCGTGGCGGTCGAGCCCCTGGCGGCGGAGGTCGTGCACCGTCGTCGTTCGGGGACCGGCATGACGGGCGGTCGCCGTGGATCCATCGTGGTCGCAGTCGCGAGAGGGGGGAGCGGGGACCGGAGACGCGGCCCCGTAGCATGGCCGGGTGCCCGCCACCACGCCCGGAGCCCGGGGGACGGATCCGTTTGAACAGGCCCGCCTGGCGGCACGGGAGCTGTCCCGCCACGCCGGGACCGACCACCACCACGTCGTCGTGGTCCTCGGCACCGGGCTCTCCCAGGTGGCCGCCCTGCTCGGCGCCGGGGACCGGCCGATCGACCTCTCGGCCCTGCCGTGGTCCTCCCGGTACACCGCGCTCGGCCACCGGCCCGAGGCGTGGTCGTTCGAGCTCGCCGGGGTGCGGCTGCTGGCGGTGAGCGGCCGCCTCCACCTCTACGAGGAGCGGACGCCGGCGGAGGTGGTGCACGTGGTCCGCACCGCCCTGGCCACCGGCTGCCGCACCGTGGTCCTCACCTGCAGCGCCGGCGGGATCAACCCGTCGTACCGTCCGGGCCAGGTGGTGGCGGTGGCCGACCACCTGAACCTGACGGCGTCGTCGCCGCTGACCGGGGTCCCGGCCAACCACCCGGCGGGGTCGCCCTACGTCGACCTCACGGACGGGTGGTCGCCCCGGCTGCGGGCGCTGGCCCGGCAGGTGGAGCCGTCGCTCGCCGAGGGCGTGTACGCCCAGCTCCCGGGGCCTCAGCTCGAGACCCCGGCCGAGGTGCGCATGCTGGCCGGCCTGGGGGCGGATCTCGTGGGCATGTCGATGGTGCCCGAGGCCATCGCGGCGCGGCACCTGGGAGCGGAGGTGCTCGGGCTGGCCGTGGTCACCAACGTGGCCGGCGTGGCGGCCGAGGGACGGGCCAAGGCGGCCGAGGGACCGGCCGAGCCCGACGACCGGCACGACCCGGTCACGGCAATCGTGGAGACGGCACAGGCCGCCGCCGGGGACGTGGCCCGGATCGTCGAGGGCGTGGTGGCCCGCCTGGCCGAGGACGGCCCGCCGCCGGAGTGACCGCCGGCCCGCCGCCGGAGTGACCGCCGCCCCGCTCCCGAGGATCAGCCGGGCAGGACGTCGACCAGCTTGCGGTCCTTGCGCTTGCCGAACTTCACCACGCCGTCGGCCAGCGCGAACAGGGTGTCGTCGCCGCCCCGGCCCACGTTCACGCCCGGGTGAAAGTGCGTGCCGCGCTGGCGAACCAGGATGGACCCGGCGGTCACCGCGGTGCCGTCGAAGGTCTTCACGCCCAGCCGCTGCGCCGTCGAGTCACGGCCGTTCCTGGTGGAGCCCCCGCCCTTGGTCTTGGACATGTCGATGCCTCCCGGAGCTCAGCCGGCGGAGATGGAGATGATCTCCACCGTGGTGTAGTGCTGGCGGTGGCCCCACCGCCGGCGCTGGTTGGTCTTGGACTTGTAGGTCATGGCGTTGATCTTGGGGCCGGCCTCCTCGCCCACCACCTGGGCGGTGACCGAGGCCCCGGCCAGGGCGTCCGGCGTGGCCAACACGGACTCGCCGTCCACCAGGAGCACTGGCTCCAGCCGCACCTCGGCGCCCACGGGCTCGCCGAGCAGCTCCACCCGCAGGCGCTGCCCCTCGGCCACCCGCTCCTGCTTCCCTCCGGACCTGATCACCGCGTACATAGGGGCGTGATGCTATCGCGCCGGCGCACGGCCGGTCACCCGCACCCCACCAGGCTCACAGGACCGACGCGTCCAGGACGATGCCCCGCCCCTTGCAGACCTCGCACACCGAGGAGACGGACTCGATCAGGCCCTCCGAGATGCGCTTCCGGGTCATCTCCACCAGGCCCAGCTCGGAGATGTCGAACACCTGGGTCCGGGTCTTGTCCCGGGCCAGGGCGTTCCGCAGGGCCGTCGCCACCTTCTCCCGGTTCTCGCGGATCTCCATGTCGATGAAGTCGATGACGATGATCCCGCCGATGTCCCGGAGGCGGAGCTGGCGGGCGACCTCCTCGGCCGCCTCCAGGTTGTTGCGGTAGACGGTCTCCTCGAGGTTGGTCCTGCCCACGTTCTTGCCCGTGTTGACGTCGATGACCGTCAGGGCCTCGGTGCGCTCGATGATGAGCGAGCCCCCCGAGGGCAGCCAAACCTTGCGGTCCAGCGCCTTGTGGAGCTGCTCGTGGACGTGGTACCGCTCGAACAGGGGCTGCCCCTCGGCCTCCGGGTCGTAGAGCTCCACCCGCTCGGCCAGCTCCGGGCTGACCATGGCCACGTAGTCGCGCACCTGGCGGAACAGCGCCTCGTCGTCCACCACCACGCCGCGGTACTCGCCGTTCAGCTCCTCGCGGAGGATCCGGACGGCCAGGTCCGGCTCGCGGTAGAGGAGGCCGGGCGCGGTGGCCCGGGAGGCCTCGGCGTCGATCGCCTTCCACTGGTCGAGGAGGCCCACGACGTCGCGGCGCAGCTCCTCCTCGGACGCGCTCTCGGCGGCCGTGCGGACGATCAGCCCGTGCCCGGGGGGCCGGACCTCGTCGATGATCTTCCGGAGGCGCTTCCGCTCGTTGTCCCCCAGCCGCTTGGAGATCCCGAAGGCGCTGCTGTTGGGCACGAGCACGGCGAACCGCCCGGGCAGGGAGACCTCCTGGGTGAGGCGGGCCCCCTTGGCCCCGATCGGGTTCTTGGTGACCTGGCAGACGATTGTCTGGCCCGGCCGCAGCACGTCCTCGATGCGGGGCTGGGCGCTGCCGCCGGCCTCCACGTCGTCCCGGTCGTAGCGGACGTCGCCACGGTAGAGGACGGCGTTCTTGGGGATGCCGATGTCCACGAACGCCGCCTCCATCCCCGGCAGCACGTTCTGGACCCGACCCCGGTAGATGTTGCCGTCGATCTGGGTGGTGGCGTCCGCCGCCCGGGAGACGTAGTGCTCCACCAGCGAGCGGCCCTCCAGCATGGCGATCTGGGTGACCTCGCCCTGGACGTGCACGCAGACCAGGTACCGGCCCACCGACTTGCCCTTCCGGTCGCGCCCGCCACGCCGCCTGCCCCGCGAGCGGCGCGAGCCTTCCCCGGCCTCGCCGGCGGGCTCGGGGGCGATGCGCTGCTCCACCGGCACCGGCTTCACACCCCCTCCGCCGCCGCCGCCCCCGCCGCCGCCTCCCGTGGCGACACCAACCCCCGTCACGGCACCGCCGCCTCCGCCGCCTCCGCCCCCCGTCACCACCCCGCCGGTGAAGGTGCTGGGCTACTGGGTCGCCTCCGCGACCGGTGTCGTCTACCGCTACGGGCACG
>JBOGGH010000097.1:0-7675 GCA_050743905.1 Acidimicrobiales bacterium | reverse complement strand
CTGGGCGGGCGGGCCGGTGCGGCGGCCGTGGACGTGACCGACGCCGCCGCCGTCCGCCGGCTGGTGGAGGGGACGGTGGCGCGGCGCGGGCGGCTCGACCTCCTCTTCAACAACGCCGGGATCGGCGGGGGCGGGCCCGTGGAGGACCTCGACGTGGCGGCCTGGCGGCGGGTGGTGGACGTGGACCTGCTCGGCGTGGTCCACGGCGTGGCCGCCGCCTACCCGATCATGGTGCGCCAGGGCTCGGGCCACATCGTGAACACCGCGTCCCTGGCCGGCCTCATGCCGGCGCCGCTCCTCACCCCCTACGCCGCCGCCAAGCACGCGGTGGTCGGGCTCAGCACCAGCCTGCGGGTGGAGGCGGCCGCCCACGGCGTGCACGTCACCGCCGTCTGCCCGGGCCCGGTGGAGACCCCGATCCTGGACACGCCCGGGCCGGTGGACGCCCGCGCCCTCCTCACCGCCGCGCTCGGCGAGCCGTACCCGGCCGAGCGCCTGGCCGAGGACGTGCTGGCCGGCGTGGCCGAGGACCGCGCGCTCGTGGTGGCCCCGGGGAGCGCCCGCGAAGCCTGGTCCGCCTACCGCCGGGATCCCGAGGGGGTGCTCGGGGCCATGGCCGCCCGTGCCGCCGCCCGTGCCGCCAGCCGCGCCGGCGGCGGCGGCGAGCACCCACAAGTTACCGGGACGTAGCAGGGGACTACCATGGGCCCATGACCGTCAAGCGCGTGGGCGTGGTGGGCTCCGGGATCATGGGATCGGGCATCGCCGAGGTGGCGGCGGCGAGCGGCCACGAGGTGGTGCTGCGCAGCCGCAGTCGGTCGGCCGCCGACGCCATGGTGGCCGGCCTCGAGAAGTCGCTGGCCCGCCAGGTGGAGAAGGGCCGGCGCACCGCCGAGGAGCGCGACGAGATCCTCGCCCGGGTGACCGCCACGTCCAACCTGAACGACCTGGCCGGCGTGGACCTGGTGCTCGAGTCCGTGGTGGAGGACCTGGCGGTGAAGAAGCATCTCTTCACCGAGCTGGACCGGGTGTGCGGCGAGCCCACCATCCTGGCCACCAACACGTCCACCCTGCCGGTGGTGGAGCTGGCGATGGAGACCGGCCGGCCGGACCGGGTCTGCGGCATCCACTTCTTCAACCCGGCGCCGGCCATGGCCCTGGTGGAGGTGGTACGCCCGCTGACCGCCTCCGACGAGACGGTGGCCCTGGCCGTGGCCTTCGCCGCCGCCTGCGGCAAGGAGCCGGTGGAGGTCCAGGACCGCGCCGGGTTCATCGTGAACGCCCTGCTCTTCCCGTACCTCAACAACGCGGTGCGCATGCTGGAGCAGGGCGTGGCCTCGAAGGAGGGGATCGACGCGGCGATGAAGGGCGGCTGCGGGTTCCCGATGGGCCCGTTCGCCCTGCTGGACCTGGTGGGCCTGGACACCTCGCTGGCCATCCTCGACGCGCTCTACCACGAGCTCCGCGACCCGAACTACGCCGCCGTGCCCCTGCTGCGGCGCATGGTGGCGGCCGAGACCCTGGGCCGGAAGTCCGGGCGAGGGTTCTACGACTACCGATGACGGCCCGGGACCGACCGTGGATGATGCGGACCTACTCGGGTCACTCCACGGCACGGGCCTCGAACGAGCTCTACCGCACCAACCTCGCCAAGGGGCAGACGGGGCTCTCCGTGGCCTTCGACCTCCCCACCCAGACCGGCTACGACCCCGACGCCCCGGAGGCCGCCGGGGAGGTGGGCAAGGTGGGCGTGCCGGTGGTGCACCTCGGGCACATGCACCAGCTCATGGACGGCATCCCGGTGGGCGGGATGAACACCTCCATGACCATCAACGCCACGGCGGCCTGGCTGCTGGGGCTCTACGTGGCCAACGCCCAGGACCAGGGGGTGGCGCCGGGCGCCCTGGCCGGGACCACCCAGAACGACATCGTGAAGGAGTACCTGAGCCGGGGGACGTTCATCTTCCCCCCGGGCCCCAGCCTCCGCCTCACGGTGGACACCATCGCCTACACGGTCAAGCAGATCCCCCGGTGGAACCCGGTCAACGTGTGCAGCTACCACCTCCAGGAGGCCGGGGCCACGCCGGTGCAGGAGATCGCCTACGCGCTGGCCACCGCCATCGGCATCGTGGACGCCGTGGCCGCCTCGGGCAAGGTGGACCCGGCGGACCTGCCCACCGTGGTGGGCCGCATCAGCTTCTTCGTGAACTCCGGCGTGCGGTTCGTGGAGGAGACCTGCAAGATGCGGGTGTTCACGGTGCTGTGGGACCGGATCTGCCGTGAGCGGTTCGGCGTGGAGGACGAGAAGCTCCGGCGCTTCCGCTACGGCGTGCAGGTGAACTCGCTCGGGCTCACCGAGCAGCAGCCGGAGAACAACGTCCCCCGCATCGTGCTCGAGACCCTGGGCGTGACCCTGTCCAAGGGGGCGCGGGCACGCGCTATCCAGCTTCCCGCCTGGAACGAGGCGCTGGGGCTCCCCCGGCCGTGGGACCAGCAGTGGTCACTGCGGATCCAGCAGATCCTCGCCTACGAGTCCGATCTCCTGGAGTACGACGACATCTTCGAGGGCTCCACGGTGATCGAGGCCAAGACCCACGAGCTGGCGGGGGCGGCCACGGCCGAGCTGGACGAGGTGCTGGCCCTGGGCGGGGCGTTCGAGGCCATCGACGAGCTGAAGACGCGCCTCGTGCGCAGCCAGACCGAGCGGGTCCGGCGGATCGAGTCCGGCGAGCTCCAGGTGGTGGGGGTGAACTGCTTCACCGAGACCGCGCCCTCGCCCCTCACCGCCGACACCGGCGCCGAGAGCATCCTGAAGGTTGACCCCACGGTCGAGGCCGAGCTGCGGGAGGACGTGGCGGCGTGGCGGCGGCAGCGGGACGCCGGCGCCGTGGGCCGGGCGCTGGACGACCTGCGGCGGGTCGCCGACGACGAGCGGGCCAACGTCATGGACGCCACCATCGCCCTCGCCCACGCCGGGGGGACCACCGGCGAGTGGGCCGGGGTGCTCCGCGAGGTCTTCGGCGAGTACCGGGCGCCCACCGGCGTGGCCGGGGCCGCCGACCGGGGGGCGGCCGATCTGGCGCCGGTCCGGGAGCGGGCGCGGGCGCTGCCCGGCGGCCCGCCCCGCCTGCTGGTGGCCAAGCCGGGGCTCGACGGCCACTCCAACGGGGCCGAGCAGATCGCCGTGGCCGCCCGGGACGCCGGGTTCGAGGTCGTCTACCAGGGCATCCGCCTCACCCCCGAGCAGATCGTGGCTGCCGCCCGCGACGAGGACGTGGACGTGGTGGGCCTCTCCATCCTCTCCGGCTCCCACCTGGAGCTGGTGCCCGAGGTGCTCGACCGGTTGCGGGCGGCCGGGGTGGACGCCGCGGTCATCGTGGGCGGGATCATCCCCCCGGACGACGCCGAGGTCCTCCTGGGCAAGGGGGTGGCGGCGGTCTACACGCCCAAGGACTTCGACCTGGCCCGCATCGTGGACGAGCTGGTCACCCTGGCGGCCCGCCGGCGCTGACCCGGCGGGGCGGCGCGGGGGCCTGGACCGAGCGCCGGCGGCGGCCTGGCAGGGGGCCCCGCCATCGGCGACGATGGTGGGATGGACATCGTCATCAAGGGCGGCACGCTCGTGGACGGCACCGGGTCGCCCGGCCGTCCGGCCGACGTGGGCATCAGCGGCGACCGCATCGCCGCGGTCGGCGAGGGGCTCCGGGGCGACCGGGAGCTGGACGCCTCCGGCCAGGTGGTGGCCCCCGGCTTCATCGACATCCACACCCACTACGACGCCCAGGTCTTCTGGGACCCGGGGCTGACCCCGTCGTCGCAGCACGGGGTGACGACGGTGGTCGCCGGCAACACAGGGTTCTCGATCGCCCCCGTGGCCCCGGATGGCGTGCCGCTCCTCGCCCGCACCCTCCAGCACGTCGAGGACATGAGCTACGACACGCTGGCCGCCGGGGTGCCGTGGGACGAGTTCGAGACCTTCCCCCAGTACATGGCGGCCATCGGCCGGCGGGGCACCGCCCTCAACTACGGCTGCTACGTGGGCCACACCGCGGTGCGCCTCTTCGTCATGGGGGACGACGCCTACGAGCGCCCGGCCACCGGGGACGAGCTGGCCCGGATGCAGGCCGTCGTGGCCGACGCCATGGCCGGCGGCGCCATCGGGTTCGCGTCCAGCGCCTCGCCCACCCACAACGGCGACCACGGCCGGCCGGTGCCCTCCCGGGTGGCCGACCTCCACGAGCTCCGGGCACTGCTCGAGCCGGTGCGCCGGGCGGGGCGCGGCGTGGTGGCGCTGCTGCCCGGCGGCGTGATCCGCCACGAGGAGGTGTTCGAGCTCCAGCGGGAGGTCGGCGTCCCGTTCACCTGGACGGCGCTCCTGACCGTGAAGGGGTACCCGTACCACGTGGGCGTGGTGGAGCAGCAC
This sequence comes from Acidimicrobiales bacterium, assembly GCA_050743905.1. Taxonomy (GTDB): domain Bacteria; phylum Actinomycetota; class Acidimicrobiia; order Acidimicrobiales; family RAAP-2; genus JBOGGH01. The sequence continues at coordinate 3,252 of JBOGGH010000097.1, read as the reverse complement.
GACGCCGCCCGGGCCGAGGGGGTGGAGGTGTGGCCGCAGGTCTCCTGCCGGCCGCTCGTGTTCCAGATGAACCTCGCCGAGCCGTTCACGCTCAACGCCCGTCCCAGCTTCGCCGCCCTCATGGACACCTCGGCCGAGGCGCGCCTGGCCGCCTACCGTGACCCGGCCTGGCGGGCGGCCGCCTGGGAGGAGCTCACCTCCGGCCTGCCCTTCAACTGGGCGGCCGTCTCGGTGGCCGAGTCCCGCTCCCGCCCCGACCTGGCGGGCCGGCCCGTCCTGGATCTCGCCGCCGAGCAGGGCGTGACGGCGCTCGACGTGGTCCTGGACCTCTCGCTGGAGGACCACCTCGCCACCCGCTTCTGGTCCGTGGTGGCCAACGACGACCCCGAGGCGATCGCCTGGCTCCTGCCCAGGGACAACGTGCTGCTGGGGCTGGCCGACTCGGGCGCCCACGTCTCGCAGCTCTGCGACGCCTGCTTCGCCACCGACCTCCTGGGCACCTGGGTCCGGGACCGACGGGTGATGCCCCTGGAGCGGGCGGTGCACAAGCTCACCGGCGAGCCGGCCGCGGTCTACGGGCTCGCCGACCGCGGCACGGTGGCGGTGGGGAAGGCGGCCGACCTGTGCGTGTTCGACCCGGGCACCGTGGCTCCCGGGCCGCTGCGCCGGCTGCGGGACTTCCCGGCCGACGGCGAGCGCCTGACGGCCGACGCGCCGGTGGGCATGACCCACACCCTGGTCAACGGGGTGCCGGTCCGGGCCGACGGCGAGCCCTGCCCGGACGCCCGCCCTGGCGTGCTGATCTGACCGCCGGCCGCTTGGCGTAGCCGCCACCGGCGGAGGTAGCGCCGATGTCCAGGACCTACGCCCACGTCGGCACGCTGTTGACTCTGCGGGGAATTCACCGTAGAGGTTTACGGGAGAATCCCCGTACATGAGAGACCGATGCCAGGGCGGAGCCGTAGATCGTTGCTGCACCTGGCCGGGAACTACCAGCCGAGCTCGCGGAGGCGGGCGTCGCCGATGCCGAAGTGGTGCCCCACCTCGTGCACCACGGTGCGCCGCACCTGCTCGGCCACCTCCTCCTCCGTGCGGCACCGGGCACAGATCGGGTCCTGGTAGATGGTGATGCGGTCCGGCACCGCCCCCGCGTAGCCCCACCGGCCGGTGAGCGGGACCCCGTGGTACAGGCCCAGCAGCCTGCCGTCGTCGCCGTCCTCCACCACCACCGCCACGTTGTCCATGGCCCGCGCCAGCCCCTCGGGCAGCGAGTCCAGCGCGTCGGCGACGAGCTCCTCGAACCGCTGGCGCGTGAGCGCTATCCCGTCCAGGGTCGCTCCCGCCGTGCCGGCACCGGCCGGTGCCACCAGCGCCCGCTGAACCGCCACGCCCGGTGGGCCGGATCGGCGTCGTCCGCCGGGGCGATCGGCCGGGGCCACACCTGGTCCACCGCCGCGGCCACCACGGCCACCACCTGCGGGTCCGGCTCGGTCACAGGGGCACGTTCCCGTGCTTGCGCCGTGGCAGCTCCTCCCGCTTGGAGGCCAGCATCGCCAGGGACCGGACCAGCACCCTGCGGGTGTCGGCCGGGGAGATCACGTCGTCCACGTACCCGCGCTCGGCGGCGATGTACGGGTTGGCGTAGCGCTCGGTGTACTCCTCCACCAGCTCGGCCCGCCGGGCCGCCGGGTCGCTCGCCTCGGCCAGGTCCCGGCGGTAGACGATCTCCACCGCCCCCTGGGGGCCCATGACCGCCAGCTCGGCCGACGGCCAGGCGTAGGCCAGGTCGGCCCCGATGGACTTCGAGTTCATGACCACGTAGGCGCCGCCGTAGGCCTTGCGGGTGATGACCTGGATACGGGGCACGGTGGCCTCGCAGTAGGCGTAGAGCAGCTTGGCGCCGTGCCGGATGATCCCCCCGTACTCCTGGTCGGTCCCGGGCATGAACCCCGGCACGTCCACGAAGGTCACGAGGGGCACGTTGAAGGCGTCACAGGTGCGGACGAACCGGGCCGCCTTCTCCGAGGAGTCGATGTCCAGCACCCCGGCCAGCACCGCCGGCTGGTTGCCCACGATGCCCACCACCCGGCCGTCCAGGCGGGCGAACCCGCAGGTGATCGACATCGCCCAGTGCGAGTGGACCTCCAGGTAGTCGCCGTCGTCCACCACGGCGGCGATGACCTTCTTCATGTCGTAGGGCTGGTTCGGCGACGCCGGCATCAGGTCCACCAGCTCGGGCGTCTCCCGCTCGGGGTCGTCGCCGGACACCGTGGGCGGCGGCTCCTCCAGGTTGTTGGACGGGAGGAACGAGAGCAGGTAGCGCACGTCGTCCAGGCACGCCTTCTCGTCCGGCGCCACAAAGGTGGCCACCCCGGACTTGGTGGCGTGGCTCATGGCCCCGCCCAGCTCCTCCAGGGTCACGTCCTCGCCGGTCACCGTCTTCACCACGTCCGGCCCGGTGATGAACATGTGGGAGGTGCCCTGCACCATGAAGATGAAGTCGGTGATGGCCGGCGAGTAGACGGCCCCGCCGGCGCAGGAGCCGAGCACCACGCTGACCTGCGGCACCACGCCGGACGCCTCCACGTTGCGCCGGAAGATCCCGCCGTAGAAGTGGAGCCCGACCACGCCCTCCTGCACCCGGGCGCCGCCGCCGTCGTTGATGCCGATCATCGGCACCCCGATGGACGCGGCGAGGTCCATGACCTTGTGGACCTTCTCGCCGAACACCTCGCCCAGCGACCCGCCGTTCACCGTGGGGTCCTGGCTGAACACGCACACCCGGCGCCCGTCCACCGTGCCGAAGCCGGTCACCACCCCGTCGGTGTAGGGGCGCTGCTCGTCCGACAGGCCCGCCATCCGGCTCCGGGCGAGCATGTCCAGCTCCTGGAACGACCCCTCGTCCAGCAGGTAGTCGATGCGCTCGCGGGCGGTCATCTTGCCCCGGGCGTGCTGGCGCTCCACCGCCCGCTCGCTGCCGGCGTGGAGGGCCTGCTCCCGGCGGCTGGCGAGCTGGGAGAGCCGCTCGGCCATGGTGTGGTCCATGGCGGCCGAGGTTACCGAACCCCGCCGGGGCACCCTAATCGGCGGCGGGCGGGCCGGGGCAGGAGGTCCGGTGGGTGGGCCGGCGGTCGCGCCTACGCCCCGCCGGCCGGCGGGCCGACAGGGCCCGGTGCCGGTCGCCGCCGGCGGCGGCGCTCGTAGCCCCAGAGGGCGAGGCCCACCAGCAGCACCGCCCCGCCGGCCGAGCCC
>JBOGGH010000096.1:0-7703 GCA_050743905.1 Acidimicrobiales bacterium | reverse complement strand
AAGCTGCTCCTCCTCGACACCGGGCCGCCGGACGGCCGGCGCGCCACAGGGCCCGGGCCCACCCTCGGCCTGCGGTTCGGGATGACCGGGGCCCTGCTGGTGGACCGGGAGGCGGCCGTGGACCGGCTGCGCCACGGCTCCGGGCGGTACGACCGCCGGTGGGTGCGCCTCACCATCGGGCTGGCCGACGGCGGGACGATCGCCCTGCACGACCCGCGGCGGTTTGGCCGCGTGCTGCTCGACCCGGACGAGTCGGCCCTGGGGCCGGACGCGGCCGTCCTGACGCCGGCCGAGCTGCGGGCGGCCCTGGCCACGAGGGAGCAGGGTGGGGGCCCGCCGCTCAAGGCGCGCCTCCTGGACCAGGCGCACGTCGCCGGGCTCGGCAACCTCCTGTGCGACGAGATCCTGTGGCGTGCCGGGCTGGCGCCGGGCCGGCCGTGCGGCTCGCTGGCCGACGCCGAGCGTCGCCGCCTCCACCGCCATCTCCGCGCCACCGTGGACGAGCTGCTGGCGCGAGGGGGATCCCACACCGGCGACCTGATGGAGGAACGCCGGCCGGGCGGGCACTGCCCCCGCGACGGCGCGGCGCTGGCCCGCGCCACGGTGGGCGGCCGGACCACCTGGTGGTGCCCCGCCCACCAGGCGTGAGGGTCAGTTCCCGAGCGCCTCGAGCGCCTCGAGCGCCTCGAGCACCTTGGCGGCGTGGCCGTCCGCACGGACGTTGTACCAGGCCCGCCGGACCACGCCCTTGGCGTCCACCAGGAACGTGGACCGGATGGTGCCGGTGGTCTTCTTGCCGTACATGGTCTTCTCGCCCCACGCCCCGTAGGCCTCCATCACCTCGTGGGAGGGGTCCGAGAGGAGCGGGAACCGGAGCCCGTACTTCTCGCGGAACCGGGTGTGCTTGGCGGCGCCGTCGGGCGAGATGCCGACCACCTTCACCCCGGCCCGGTCGAAGGCCTGGAGGTTGTCGTTGAACTGGCACGCCTCCTTCGTGCAGCCGGGCGTGTCGTCGGCCGGGTAGAAGTACACGACCACCGGCGCCCCCTTGAAGCCCGAGAGGGAGACGCGCTTCTCGTCCTGGTCGGGGAGCGTGAACGCCGGTGCCTTGTCGCCGGCCTCGAGCCTGGCCATCGTGGGGGACCTCCTCGTGGGCCGCACGCCTCTCGCACGGCCGGGCCGTACTCTACGGCCGCCGGCGGCAGGGCATACGTCTGGTCCGGCGTCCGCCCTGGTAGGATACGTTGGACGGCCGGTGACGTGCCGGCGTCAGGGCCCTCGAAGTCTCGCTCCGAGGATGGCGCCGGGCCCCGCCGGATCCACAGAGAGCAGGACATGACCACCGAGAGCCTCCTGCCCGGCAGCGTTGCCGGGGCGGTCGCCGAAGGGGCCGGTTCCCCTGATGGCGACGTGTACGAGACCGTACGGACCTTCGACTCCCTGGGCGTCGCCGAACCGCTGGTGAAGGTCCTGGCGGACCAGGGCATCAGCTCGGCCTTCCCGATCCAGGCCCTGACCATCGCCGACGCCCTCGCCGGGCGCGACGTGTGCGGCAAGGCGAAGACCGGGTCGGGCAAGACCCTGGCGTTCGGGCTGCCGCTCCTCCAGCGCACGGCCGAACGGGTGGCGGCGGACGGCGCGGCCGGTCCCGCCCGCCCGGCCCGCCCGCTGGCCCTGGTGCTGCTGCCCACCCGCGAACTGGCGGTGCAGGTGCACGACGTGATGGCGCCGCTGGCCGAGGGGATCGGCCTCCGGGTGGCCGCCGTCTACGGCGGCGCCGACATCGATCGGCAGGTCAACCGGCTGCGCAAGGGCGTGGAGGTGGTGATCGCCACGCCGGGCCGGCTGATCGACCTGGGCGACCGTGGCGAGCTGTCGGTGGCCGGGGTGGAGATCCTCGTCCTGGACGAGGCCGACCGCATGGCCGACATGGGCTTCATGCCCCAGGTCGAGTGGGTCCTCCGGCGCCTCGAGCGGCCGCACCAGACGCTCCTCTTCTCGGCCACGCTCGACGGCGCCGTGGACCGGCTCGTCAGCCGGTACCTCACCGACCCGGTCCAGCACGAGGTGGCGTCCAGCACCCAGACGGTGGCGGCCATGGAGCACCGGTTCCTGCAGGTGCACCAGATGGACAAGGTCAAGGTGGCGGCGGCCATCAGCCGTCACCAGGACAAGGTGCTCGTCTTTGTGCGGACCAAGCGCGGCGCCGATCGCCTGGTGGAGCAGCTCGGGAAGGAGCGCATCCGCTCGGCGGCGATCCATGGCGACCTCCGCCAGGTCAACCGCGAGCGCGCCCTGGCGGACTTCTCCTCGGGCAAGCTCCACGTACTGGTGGCCACCGACGTGGCGGCCCGGGGCCTGCACATCGAGGCGGTGGACGTGGTGGTCCACTACGACCCGCCGGAGGACCACAAGGCCTACCTGCACCGCTCGGGGCGGACGGCACGGGCCGGCTCCACCGGCGTGGTGGCCAGCCTCCTGCTGTGGAACCAGGTGGTGGAGGCCGAGGTCATCCAGCGCCGGCTGGGCCTCCGGATCCCGATCGTGGAGATGTTCTCGAACGACCCGCGGCTCGGCGACCTCGCCGCCTGGCAGCCCTCGGCCGACGAGGGCGTGCTGTGAGGCCGGCGGTGCCGCCTCCTCTCCCTCGGTGACCCCGGAGCCGCCGGCCCCGCTCCCGCGCTGGTCGCCCGGCGACGGCGTGGACCGAGTGCTCGTGGTGACCGCCCACCCCGACGACGTGGACTTCGGCGCCGCCGGCACCGTGGCCGCCTTCACGGACGCCGGCGTGGCGGTGGCCTACTGCATCGCCACCGACGGCGAGGCGGGGGGCGAGGACCGCTCGATGCCCCGGTCCGAGATGGCCGAGATCCGGCGCCGTGAGCAGCGCGCCGCGGCCGCCGAGGTGGGCGTGACCGACGTCACCTTCCTGGGGCACGCCGACGGCCGGCTCGTCCCGTCGCTCGACCTCCGGCGCGACATCAGCCGGGTGGTCCGGCGCTTCCGCCCCCAGCGCGTGCTCGCCCAGTCGCCCGAGCGGATGTGGGACCGGATCTACGCCAGCCACCCGGACCACCTGGCGGCGGGGGAGGCGGCGGCGTGCGCCGTCTACCCGGACGCCCGCAACCCCTTCGCCCACCCCGAGCTGCTGGACGAGGGGCTGGAGCCGCACACGGTGGACGAGCTCTGGCTCATGGCGTTCACGGCGCCCACGGTGGCGGTGGACACCACGGCCGCGTTCGACCGCAAGCTGTCGGCGCTCCGCAGCCACCGGAGCCAGGTCGGCGAGGGCGAGGGCCTGGAGAAGATGCTGCGGGAGTGGTCCGAGGGCGTGGCCCGGCAGGCCGGCATGCCCGACGGCTCGCTGGCCGAGGCGTTCAGGGTGGTGCGCACCACCTGAGGGGGGCGGCGAGCGGTCCGTCGCAGAAGCGCTCGAAGCTCGGCCGCCCTTCGGCCGACCCCCCGACCGGGAAGCGTTCGGCGGCGAGATCCAGCATCGACGAGGATCGGCGGACACGCCGACGGACGCCCAACTGACGTGCTACTCGCCCTGCTGGCTGGCCACCAAACGGGCCGCGTGCTCCCGGGCCGCCTCGTTCGGCGTGAACGCCGGGGCCAGGTACGCCGCCGAGTAGGGGATCTCCTCGCCGTCCTCGACCATCTTCCAACCCATCTCGCTGTGCGACCGTTCGCTCACCTCGCCGGCGGTCTTTCCCCACAGGGCGTCGACGACCTGATCGACGATCGTGACCTCCTCGTCGTCGAAGGATGAAAGGTCGGCTTCCCGGCGGGGTACCAGCCGATGGATCGTCCTGCCGAAGTACTGGTCGTCGACGAGCTCTGCGGCACCGCTCTCGATGAGCGCGTTGCGTACCGGCACGAGCCGGTGGGGGGCGGGGCCGCGTTCGAGCTTCTGGTAGGTGACGCCGGTGATCGGCCGGCCGAGGGCCCGCGCCGCCGAGAACTCGGAGAAGAACAGGATCTTGTTGAGCTTGGTGGCCCCGCCCGTGGGGTCAGTTCTGACCTTCCCGGCCACGTACAGCAGGAGCTCTCCGAGCTTGGCCTCGTTTTCCACGACGGTCTCCATGGTCCCATGTCCGCCCACCCCGGCAGGGTATACGAACATACGTTCGATGTCCAAGCGGTCCCTGGGTGCCGCGTCGGCCCGCAGTGTACGGCCGGCCGTCCCGGGGCACCCGGGCTCCCGGGGCTCGCTCCTGCCGAGGTCAGCGGGTTCGCGAGCGGCCAATACACTGCCGGAGACGCACACCGCGGCTCCCGTGCGAGGGACCGTGAGGGAGGAGGAGCCATGCGACGCCTGCACGTGGCGCTCGCCGTCGACGACCTCGAGGCGACGATCCGGGACTACCGGGAGCGCCTGGGGGCCGACCCGGTGGCGGTGGTGCCCGGGAAGTACGCCCTGTGGCGCACCCCCGAGGTCAACCTGTCCGTGAACTGCGACGCCGGCACCGAGCAGCGGCTGCGCCACCTCGGGTTCGAGGACGACTCGGTCGCCACGAAGTCCGAGAGCGTGGACGTGAACGGGATCATGTGGGAGACGTTCGACGGCGCGTGGCAGGACGCCGGCATCGTGGAGGTGTACGGCCCGCCCGCGGGCGCAGCGGGCGCAGCGGGCACGGCGGGCACAGCGGGCACAGCGGGCACGGCGGGGGCCTGAGCGGGGCGGCGCGTCAGCGGGCGAGCTGGCGGAGGACGTAGCGGAGGATCCCGCCGTGGCGGTAGTACTCGGCCTCCATGGGGGTGTCGATCCGCACCCGTGCCTGGAATTCCACGGTGGTGCCGCCGTCCGTGGCGGCACGCACGGCCACCTCCTTCGGGATGGTGCCCTCGCCGAGCGCGGTGAGCCCGGTGATCGAGTAGGTCTCGCGCCCGGTGAGCCCCAGTGACGACGCCGACTCGCCCGGCGCGTACTGCAGGGGCACCACGCCCATGCCCACCAGGTTGGACCGGTGGATGCGCTCGTAGCTCTCGGCCAGCACGGCGCGGACGCCGAGCAGGGCGGTGCCTTTGGCCGCCCAGTCGCGGCTGGAGCCCGAGCCGTACTCCTTGCCCGCCAGTACCAGCAGCGGCACGCCGTCGCTGCGGTAGCGGAGCGAGGCGTCGTAGATGGAGGCCTGCTCGCCGTCGGGCAGGTGGACGGTCACGCCCCCCTCGGTCCCCGGGGCGAGCTGGTTGCGCAGGCGGACGTTGGCGAAGGTGCCGCGCATCATCACCTCGTGGTTGCCGCGCCGCGCGCCGTAGGAGTTGAAGTCCTGGCGACCCACGCCGTGCGCCGCCAGGTACTCGCCCGCCGGCGAGCTCGGCTTGATGGCGCCGGCCGGCGAGATGTGGTCCGTGGTCACGCTGTCCCCGAGCAGCGCCAGCACCCGTGCGCCCTCGACGTCCGTGACGGGGGACGGCTCGGCCCCCATGTCCTCGAAGAACGGCGGCTGCAGCACGTAGGTCGACTCCCGGTCCCAGGCGAACGTGCGCCCACCGGCCACCGGGACCGACCGCCAGTGGTCGTCGCCGTCGTACACCGCGGCGTACCGCCGGCGGAACTCGTCCGAGCTGAGCGATGCCCGGATGGCTTCGGCCACCTCCTGCTCGCTCGGCCACAGGTCGGTCAGGCGGACCGGGTTGCCGTCGCGGTCGGTGCCGATCGGGTCCGCGGCGAGGTCGACGTCCATGGTGCCGGCGAGCGCGTAGGCCACGACCAGCGGCGGCGACGCCAGGTAGTTCATCCGCACGTCGGGGTGGATGCGGCCCTCGAAGTTCCGGTTGCCGGACAGGACGGACACCGCCGAGAGGTCGTGCTCCTGCACCTGCTCCGAGAGGCCGGGGAGGAGCGGGCCGGAGTTCCCGATGCAGGTGGTGCAGCCGAACCCCACCAGGTAGAAACCGAGCTGCTCGAGCGGCGCCACCAGGCCGGCCCGCTCCAGGTAGTCCATGACCACCCGGGAGCCCGGGGCGAGCGAGGTCTTGACCCAGGGCTTGGTGGCCAGCCCCCGGTCCACCGCCCGCTGTGCCAGCAGGCCGGCGGCCACGAGTACCTGCGGGTTGGAGGTGTTGGTGCAGCTCGTGATGGCGGCGATGACCACGTCGCCGTCGGCGAGCCGGTGGCCGCCGGTGTCGCCGTCGCTCCCGCTCGCGTCGCCACCGGTCCCGCCGGACCCGCCACCGGACCCGCCGCCGCCTGACGACCGCGGCTCCCGGCCCAGTGCCTCGCGGAAGGCGCGCCCCGCGCCGCGCAGCGGCACGCGGTCCTGCGGCCGGGCCGGACCGGCCAGGCTCGGCTCGACCGTGGTGAGATCCAGCTCCACGGTCGCCGAGTAGACGGGCTCGTCGCTCGCCGGCTCGTGCCAGAGGCCCTGCTCCTTGGCGTAGGCCTCCACCAGCGCCAGGTGGTCCTCGTCCCGCCCGGTGAACCGCAGGTAGTCCACCGTGGCTCCGTCGATCGGGAAGATGGTGCACGTGGCCCCGTACTCGGGGGACATGTTGCCGATGGTGGCCCGGGTCTCCACCGGCACCGAGGCCACGCCCGGGCCGTACGCCTCCACGAACGAGCCCACCACCCCGTGGTGGCGCAGCAGCTCGGTGATGGTCAGCACCAGGTCGGTGGCGGTGGTGCCCTCGGGGAGCTCGCCCAGCAGGCGGAGCCCCACCACCGGCGGGAGGAGCATGGAGAGCGGCTGGCCGAGCATGGCCGCCTCGGCCTCGATCCCCCCCACGCCCCAGCCGAGCACGCCGAGGCCGTTCACCATGGTGGTGTGGGAGTCCGTGCCCACCAGCGTGTCGCAGAACGCCTGCCCCTCCGGCGTGGCAAAGACCACGCGGGCGAGGTGCTCGAGGTTCACCTGGTGGCAGATGCCGGTGCCCGGCGGCACCACGCGGAACCCGTCGAACGAGCCCTGCGCCCACCGCAGGAGCTGGTACCGCTCGATGTTGCGCTCGTACTCGATGCGGACGTTCTCCTCGTAGGCGCCCGGCCCGCCCGACCGCTCGGCGATCACCGAGTGGTCGATCACCAGCTCCACCGGGACCAGCGGGTTGATGCGGCCGGGGTCCCCACCGAGGACGGCGATGGCGTCCCGCATGGCCGCCAGGTCCACCACGGCGGGCACGCCGGTGAAGTCCTGCATGAGCACCCGCTCGGGGCTGAGGGCGATCTCGCGGGCGTCGTCGCCGGCGTTGGCCCCGTGGGCCCCGGGGTGGCGGCCCCATCCCGCCACCGCCGCCACGTCCGCCGCGGTCACCCGCAGCCCGTCCTCGTGGCGGAGCAGGTTCTCGAGCAGCACCTTGACGCTGTAGGGGAGGCGGGCGACGTCGTGGCCGGCGCCGAGCGCCTCGGCCCCGAGCCGGAAGATCTCGAACGTGCGGTCGCCCACGACGAGATCGCCCCGGGCCCGGAAGCTGTCGGGATGGGTGCTGGAGCTCTGTGCCATGCGGCCATTCTGCCCGGCGGGGCCGCGGGAGCCCACATCCGGGGCCCCGCGGCGGCCGGCCCCGGCCGGCCCTTGCAATCCGCGGTGCCGGCTGCAACGCTCCAGGGTGCGGGCGCATCCGCTCGCGCGGGAGCACACGCTGTCATGATCGGCACGATGGACCGTCGGATCCACGCCGCGGCTCGCCGGTGGCTCGCCGGCGCCGGCCGGCTGGCGGCGCCCGCCCTCGGTGCGGCGGCGCTCCTGGCCCTCCTGCTC
>JBOGGH010000095.1:0-7704 GCA_050743905.1 Acidimicrobiales bacterium | reverse complement strand
GGGCTCCGCTCGCACCCCAGGCCCGCCGGCAGCGTCACCTACGGCGGCCCGGCCGTCCCGCCGTGGCTCGACGCCGTCCTGCGGGAGATGGCGGGCGCCGACGGCGGTGCGGTCGCGGGGGCCCGGTGAGCGCGCGGCCCCGGCGCATCGTGGACGCCCACGTCCACCTGTGGGACCCGGCCCGCACGGACTGGTACCCGTACCTGGCCCGGCCGGGGATGTTCCAGTCCGGCGACCACGCGCGGATGGCGCGGCGGTTCGACGTGGCCACCCACCGCGCCGAGGCCGCCGGGTGGCCGGTGGAGAAGCTCGTGAACGTGGCCGCGGCCACCGGCGCCCACTCGGTGGAGGAGACGCTGGAGCTCGACCGGGACGCCGGGGAGGCCGGCGGCCCCGCCGCCATCGTGGGCGGCCTCCCCCCGGCCCCCACCGTGGCCGAGGCCGTGGCGCTGCTCGACCGGCAGATGGCGGCGCCACGCTTCCGCGGGGTGCGCCCCATGGGGCGCATGGAGGGGCCCCTCCCCCACCCGGACGTCCTGCGGGCGCTCGAGGAGCGGGGGCTGGTCTTCGAGCTGATGGCCCACCCGGACCAGCTCGAAGCGGCGGCGGCGCAGCTCGCAGCCCATGACGGCCTGCTCGTGGTGGTAGAGCACACCGGCTGGCCGCGATCGGGGAGCGAGGAGGAGCGGGCGCTGTGGGAGCGGGGCGTCCGCGCCCTGGCCGCCCTCGGCGACCACGTGGTGTGCAAGCTCTCCGGCTTGGCCATGCCGCTCGGCTCCATGCGGGCGGACGTCCTCGGGCCGTGGCTCGAGTACGCCATCGAGGCGTTCGGGGTGGACCGCTGCCTCTTTGCCAGCAACTTCCCCGTGGACTCGATGCACGGCACCTTCGACGAGCTCTACGACACGTTCAGCACGGTGACGGCCGGGCTGGACGACGGCGACCGCGACAAGCTGTTCGCGACCAACGCCGAGCGCGTCTACCGCTGCTGAGCGGGCGGGCGCGCCCCCTGCACCCGAACGCGTCAGGCGAAATGGTCGGTCCACGCCGCGCCGTCCCAGTAGCGGCGGCGCCCGTCAGGAACCGGGTACCAGCCCGCCGGAGCCGATGCCGGCTGCGTGGGCCCGGGCAGGTGGGCGGGCTGGCCACGCCCCGGGTCCGGGACGCCGCCTTCCGCGGGAGCGACCACTGCCGTGGACGACGGCACGTCACCGACGGCACCGCCGCCGGCGTCGACCGGTCCGGCGTTGCGGAAGGGGGGAAGGCCCTGGTCCGTCGGCGCGGTGCCGGCCTGTACGGGCCCCTGCGGCGGCGAGCCCGCCGCTCCCACGCCGCCGGCGCCGGGCGGGCCGTAGGGACGCCCCGATTGGACGGCCGCACCCGGACCACCGCCCCACGGCCCCGGGCCCGTCCCGTACCCGGCCGGAGCCCCGAAGCCTCCCGCGTACCCGTGCTGCGCCCGGAGCATCTTCAGCTCGCGGAGCACCGGCCACTCCGAGAAGGCGAACACCAGGAACATCACGAACCCTGCGACGGGCACCAGGCCGATCAGGAGCCACCACGCCGAGTAGCCGGCCTTCGCCAGGATCTTGACGTACGCCAGGATGACGACGGCGAAGATCCCGATGTAGACCAGTGCCAGGACAACCAGGAAGGCGATCACGCCACCACCGAGCGAGGAGCACACCACCCGCCCGGTGCCCGAGGTGACACAATTGACCAGCGCGGCACCGCCTCCGGCAGCCGACGCCGGCATCGTCGCTCCGATCACTGGCACCTCCTGACGCCTGGTATCCCGGACCACGCCGCCGAGCTACGGCGACCAACCGGTCGGGAGACCGTCTAGCCGATCGCCCGCGTCCTCGCCACCAGGCCGGCCGCGTCCCACTGGCCCCGGGCCTGTCGGCGCGAGGCTGTGCCGGTGCCGGACGAGCGCCAGGTGGTCGGGGCGGTCATCGTGGCCGACGGCAAGGCGTTCGTGCTCCGGCGCTCGGCGGACCGGCGGCTCTTCCCGAACTGCTGGGACATCCCCGGCGGTCATGTGGAGCCAGGCGAGTCGCTGCTCGGGGCCCTGCGCCGGGAGATCGAGGAGGAGACCGGGTGGACCCTGGCGGCAGTCCGGGCGGACCTCGGGACCCAACGCTGGGCGGGCGACGACGACGGCTCGGTGCAGGTTGAGCACGACTACCTGGTGGCCGTGGAGGGCGACCTGTCCAACCCCCGGTTGGAGCAGGACAAGCACCCCGAGCACCGCTGGGTCGGCCCGCCGGACCTCGTGGTGCTCGCCGAAGGGCGGGCGCCCGGCGACCAGCTCGTGCTCGGGGTGGTGCGGGCCGGCCTGCTGGCCGCAGGGACTGCCCTCACCTGAGCTCCCGGTTACTCCGCGGCCCGGCAAGGGTATTGCCGCGTCGCAGCCATGGTGCTCGACGTCATCCGGATACCCGAGAAGCTAGAGCAGCCCGAGCAGGCGGCGGCCCGCCGGCGGGGCAGCCGGCGGGCGCGGCCGGTCACGCTGGTGCCGGTGCTCGCAGCCACGATCGCCGCGGTAGTGGCCCTGCTGGTGGCCGCCGTGGTGGCCGCGCTCCCCGCCCCGCGGCCCGTGACGGCCGACCCTCCTCCGGCCGGGACCATGGCCACCGCCCGGATCTTCAACCCGGGCGGGCTGATCTCGGACCCGTTCGTCCTGCCCACCCCCACGCTGGACTACCTGTACTCGAGCGGCATCGGCGGCGCCGGCCAGCCGCACCTGCCGGAACACACCTTCGCGGTGATGGGCCGGTTCCTCTCAGCGGGAGACGCCGTGCCCGCCCTGCCCTCCTGGGTGGAGCCCGGCACCGGGCTGTGGGCACCCGACGTGCGGAAGGTGGGCAGGATCTACGTGATGTGGTTCTCGGGCCTGTACCGCGGCTACGTGCTGCCCACGGGCGTGCCGGCGCAGTGCGTTGGCGTGGCCACCTCCAGGTCGCCCACCGGGCCCTTCGTCGCCGGCGCCCCCGCGCCCACCGTCTGCCAGACCTCGGAGTACGGGGACATCGACCCGCGCACCTTCGTGGCCCCGGACGGCCGGGAGTGGCTGTACTGGAAGAACGACGGTAACGCCGTGAGCGCCCACCCGCTCACCACCCACATCTACGCCCGGCGCCTGGCGGCCAACGGGCGGACCCCGGTGGGCCCGACCACGGTCCTGCTCGCCAACGACCTCCCGTGGGAGGGCCCGCTCGTGGAGGCTCCCGACATGGTCCGCGACGGCCGCCGGTACCTGCTCTTCTTCGCCGGGAACTCCTCGGACGCCGAGGTGAACGGCGTGGGCCTCGCGCTGTGCCGGGGGCCCGGCGGGCCGTGCACCTCGCCGTACGCCGGGCCGTGGCTCGGGTCCAACGCCCAGGGTGCGGGGCCCGGTGAGGAGACCGTGTACGCCCAGAACGGCGTCACCTGGATGCTCTACACGCCCCACGCGCTCTACTACCCCGATGCCGTCCCGGGGCTGGCGGCGGCGCGGATCGCCTTCACCACCAGGGGCATGCCGTACGTCGCCAGCCACCAGGGCATGGTGCCCGGGGTGTCCGCCGGCCGGGGCGGCCAGGTGGGCGCCCGCTGACGGACGGCGCCGGCGGGTGGCGTCAGGCCCCGGCGTCTGCCATCCTCACGGACAGGTGGGGAGGAGAAGGCCTGCGGATCCCGCATGCCGTCCGGCCCAGCGCGCCTGGCGAACAGATGACGGCGCGGTGGTGGCGGATGGCGTGTCGCGAGGCCGGGCAGGTGCGGTGCCGGACAGGACCAGACGAAAGGGCAGGTGACGGGATGCACGCGTGGACGAAGCGGCCGCTCCGACGGTCGATGGGCGGCGTCCTGCTCCTGGCGGGCCTGCCGGTGGCGACGCTGGCCGGCGTGGGTAGCGGGCTGGCGCTCGCCCAGGGCCCGGCGGGTGCCACGCCGGCGTGCCAGGCGGCAGGCTCCACCGGGCTGACCGCGGCGATGGTGGTGGGCTCGACAGGGACCGTGACCGGCACAACCGTCACAGCCGCCGGGTGCGACGTGGGCATCTACGTGGCACCCACATCCACCGACGTCACCATCGCCACAGTGACCGTGACCGGGGCGAACGACCACGGGATCTTCGTGCAGGACGCCACAGGCGTCACCGTGTCCACATCCACCGTCGAGGGCAACGGCGTCGCGCCCACCCAGGGCATCAACGAGAACAAGGCAATCGAGCTCGTCGGGACGTCCAATTCGACGGTGACGGGCAACACCGTCACCGGCAACGTGGCCGACGGCGGCATCGGGGTGGCGGACGACGGGCCCACAACCGACCCCGGTGCCCCCAACCCGGGCACCGCCCACGCCGCCAGGACAGACACGGTGTCCACCAACACCATCACAGGGAACTACGCCGGCTGCGGCATCGTGTTCGCCGGCTACAACAAGGGCGCCACAACGGGCGTCAGCGGCGGCACCATCTCCGGCAACACGGACACCGGGGCGCCAGGGAAGTTCGGCCCCCACGGTCCGGTTATCGGGGGCGTGGTGGTGGCAGCGGACACGCCCGGCGCGTCGGTCAAGGGCGTCACGGTGAGTGACAACACCATCACCGGCTCGGCCATCCCCGGGATCGTGGTCCACTCGAACGCCCCGGGGGACGTGGTCTCGGGCGTCAGCTTGACCGGCAACACCCTCCAGGCGGACGACTGGCTCGCCACCGACGGCCCGCCGGTGCCCGGCGGCATCGTGATCGCCGCGTCGCCCATCCCGCCGCCGGCCGGGCCCACGCTCACCGGCACCACGGTCACCGGCAACTCGATCAGCGAGGAGTACTACGGCATCTGGGTGGCCGGTGCGGCAACCACCACCACCAGCCCCAACACGTACGCCGTCGGCGGACAGCCCGTGTTCGTGGTGCCCCGTGCCGGCTCCGGCTACTGGACGGCGGCCGCCGACGGCGGGGTCTTCAACTTCGGGACAGCCGGCTTCTACGGCTCGATGGGCGGGAAGCCGCTCAACGCGCCGATCGTGGACATGGCGCCCAGCCTCGACCAGGGCGGCTACTGGCTGGCCGCGTCGGACGGCGGGGTGTTCGGCTTCGGCGACGCCACCTTCTACGGCTCGATGGGCGGGAAGCCGCTCAACGCGCCGATCGTGGGGCTCGCCGCCACCCCGGTGGAGCAGGCCACACCCGGGGGCACGCCCACACCGGCCGGGAAGGGCTACTGGCTGGTGGCCTCGGACGGCGGGGTGTTCAGCTTCGGCGACGCCCACTTCTTCGGCTCCATGGGCGGCAAACCGCTGAACGCGCCGATCGTGGGGCTCGTGCCCACGCCCGACGGGCAGGGCTACTGGGAGGTGGCCTCCGACGGTGGCGTGTTCAGCTTCGGCGACGCCTCGTTCTACGGATCGATGGGCGGCAAGCCGCTCAACGCGCCGATCGTCAGCATCGCCACCACCCCCGACGGCCACGGCTACTGGGAGGTCGCCAGGGACGGGGGCATCTTCACCTTCGGCAACGCGACCTTCTACGGGTCGATGGGCGGCAAGCCGCTGAACGCGCCGATGGTCTCCGGTGCGGCGGTGGGCGTGACCGCCACCGCATGACCCGGAAGCACTAGCGCCATGTAGATGACCCGTCGCAAGGTCCGACGGGTCAGCGTGAACACGGTGCCGTCATCCCGCCTCTGTTCCCCCCGCATCCATGCCCGCAGGCTACGCCGCTTGACCGGCTCAAGCGGTAGAACCGCTGGTTTCTTGCGTTGAGATGACAAAAAGAGTAAAGAGGTGGACGGTGCCGACTGTTCTATGCTTCGCGGGCACCAGTTCCGAGGCGAATCGATGAGGAGGAAGGGTGGCTCGGTCAGTTCTCTCTGCAATCGCCCAAGCGCAGCGAAACGCAGCCAGAGCTCAGGCAGCGAGGGCGCGAGCCGACGCGCAAGCCCAGAGACAGGCGGAGCGAGCACGGACTGCAGCAGCCCGAGAAGCGACTCAAGCCCAGGCGGCCTACGAGCGGGCAGCGAAGGCAGATGCCAAGGAACGAGCCCGCCTGTATGCCGAGGCCCGCGCCGCTGAGGTGGCGGCGAGCAACGAAGGGCTGGAACAGCGGGTGGCTGACCTCCAGTCGCTCCTCTCGGCCTCACTTTCGGTCGACGATTTCATCGACCTCGACTCACTGAAGCAGGCTCCCCAACTTCCCGTGTGGCAACACGGTCACCTGGAGATCGCCGAACCCGCACCCGACCCCAATCAGTACGCCGTGCCGCCTCCATCTGGCATGGGGAAGCTGTTTGGCGGCAAGCAACACAAGCAAGCGGAAGAAGCTGCTCGGGCGGCCTACGAGCAGGCATCCCAGCAGCACGCCCAGCGCGAGGAAGCACGGATTGCCGCCCTGCATCAGGCAAGGGTCTCATTCGACGCCACGACGGCGGCAGCCAACGGAGCTGCAGAGAAACAACACCGAGAGATCGACGCCTTCAAGGCATCTCTCGACGGCGGCGATCAGGACGCAGTGATCACGTACTTCGAGATGGTGCTTCGTGCGTCCAGCTTCCCTGAGGGTTTCCCAAAGACCTTCAGGCTCGCCTATGTCGCAGCTTCGCGACAGGTCGTGCTGGAGTTCGAGTTCCCCGCGCTTGAGGTGGTTCCTACCGTCAAGACCTATCGCTACGTCAAGGCCCAGGATGCCGTTACGGGGACGGCGCGCCCAGCCGCGCAAGTGCGGACCCTCTATTCATCGGCTCTGGCCCAGATCACGCTTCGGACCCTGCATGAGCTGTTCGAAGCCGACCGAGGGCGCTTTGCGGACGTGATCGTCTTCAACGGCATGCTGCAGTCGATCGATCCTGGTACGGGGCAGCCGATCCACCCTTGCCTCATCACGGTTCGAACTACCCGAGAGGCGTTCGCCGAGCTCGATCTATCGCACGTCGACCCGTCAGCCTGCCTGAAGCACCTCTCGGCCGGCGTCTCAGCGAATCCCGCCGAGCTTGCGCCGGTGAGACCGGTGCTCGAGTTCTCGATGGTCGATCCGCGTTTCGTGGCAGAAACGGACGTCCTGTCCGTCCTCGACCAGCGGCCGAACCTCATGGAGCTCTCCCCCACCGAGTTCGAGTCTCTCATCCAAAACCTCTTCACCAAGATGGGGCTGGACACCAAGCAGACCCGACCTTCTCGGGACGGCGGCGTCGATTGCGTTGCGTACGACACTCGGGCCATCTTGGGAGGCAAGGTGGTCATCCAGGCCAAGCGATACAAGAACCCCGTCGGTGTCTCCGCGGTGCGCGACCTGTATGGCACCATGCTCAATGAGGGGGCGGCGAAGGGCATCTTGGTCACCACGAGTAGCTACGGTCGCGGATCCTTTGAGTTCGCCAACGACAAGCCCCTCGAGCTCCTCGACGGCGCGAACCTTCTCGCTCTACTGGCAGACCATGCCGGGATCGAAGCGCAGATCGTCCCGCCCGTCACGTGGCACGACCCCGAACCGGACTCCCCGGCGCCTGTCTAACGGTACGGCGGCCCACCGCCTGATGGTCTGCTCCTCGCCGCCTCTGTTCCATCGGATGGCCTATCAGCGGCAGCCCGTAGCCGCGCTCGCGCAGGGAGCACAGGAGACGTTGGCGGACTCGCATCTGCGGGCCTCACCAGTGACAATTCTGCGTCGCTCGCCGCTGATGCCAGCAACGTGGTGCAAACGCTGTGGGTCTGCCACCCTGGACC
>JBOGGH010000094.1:0-7713 GCA_050743905.1 Acidimicrobiales bacterium | reverse complement strand
GCCGTCCCGGCCAGCGCGGCCGTGAGGACCACGTCGCCGGCCACCACGCCCGGGAGCCAGCGGGCGGCGAGCGCCTCGGGGGCGAAGCGGGCGAGCGGGAGGCACCCGAGCACCGTGGTGGCCCACAGCGGGACCGGTGCCACCCGGCGCCCCTGGGCCGCCAGCAGGAGGCAGAGCTCGGCCAGCCCCAGGCCCTGGCCCCCGTACGCGGTGGGGACGGCCAGGCCGAGCAGGTCGGCGGCGGCCAGCGCCGCCCAGAGCCCGCGGTCGAACCGATCGTCGCCGGCCTCCACCTCGGC
The DNA here is from genome assembly GCA_050743905.1 of Acidimicrobiales bacterium. Classification (GTDB taxonomy): domain Bacteria; phylum Actinomycetota; class Acidimicrobiia; order Acidimicrobiales; family RAAP-2; genus JBOGGH01. The sequence continues at coordinate 7,414 of JBOGGH010000094.1, read as the reverse complement.
CACGCGCTCGACCGTGGCCATGCCGTCGAGCACGCTGGCCGCCGCCTCCGCCACGGCGAGCTGCTCCTCGGTCAGGGTGAAGTCCACGGCTCAGCCCGCACCAGCCGCCGGGCGGAAGACGGGCAGGGTGAGGTCCTCGTCCACGTCCACGAAGCCCACCTCCACCGGCATCCCGATCCGCCACTCGCCGGCGTCGAGGCCCTCCAGGTCGGCCACCAGCCGGGTGCCCTCCTCCAGGGCCACCAGCCCCACGGGGAGCGGGTAGTCGAACGCCGACACCCGGGGGTAGTGCACCACCACGAAGCTGAAGAGCTCGCCCCGGCCGGACAGCTCCACCGCCTCCCACTCGAACGACCGGCACGTCCCGCAGGCCGGCAGCGGCGGGTGGCGGAGCGTCCCGCAAGCGGTGCACCGCTGGGCGAGCAGGCGGTGCCGGCGGGCGCCCTCGAAGAAGAAGGCGTTGTCCTGGGTGATCGCCGGCCGCGGGCGCCCGGAGCGCGGGGCGGCGCCGGCGTCCGCTCCCGACGGGGCGTTCCCGGCGGCGTTCCCGGCACCGGTCCCCGGCCGGTACTTGAGGATCCGGAACCGCATGGTGCCTACCGGCTGGCCGGCGGCCACGAGCGCAGCCGGGTCCGCGTCCGGGTCCGCGCTCCGGTCGGGGACGGCCACGAAGTCCGTACGCGTGGTCACGAACCGCCCGGTCCCGAGCGCCGTGCGCTTGACGTCGGAGACCGCCTCGATCACCGACGTCGACACCAGCCGGTCCCCCGCCACCAGCGGCCGGTCGTAGTGCTGCTCGCAGTTGGTGGCCACCACCGAGGTCATGCCCTCGTCGTCGAGCAGCGCCATCATCCGGTCGTTCGGCGAGTCCCCCGTCCGCCGGCCCTCGGCCCGGGCCGACTCCAGCTCCAGCGTGGCACGCAGGCCCCGCATCACCCAGGCCTGGAGCATGGCCGGCGGGGCGACGGCGCCCGGCAGCCCCACCGCCCGGGCCGCCTCGTCCGAGACGTACACGGGGTCCCGGTCGTCCATGGCCTCCACCCAGTGGTGGACCATCGCCCGGTTGACGGCGACCGGCGAGACGAGCGGCGGCCCGGTGGCCGCGCCCACGAGGGCCGCCAGCTCCCGGCCGTGGTCCGGGAAGGCGCCGTCGCCCGCCCGGGGAGTGGCCGGCTCGGCCGCCGCGGTCACCGCGCCCCCCGGCGCATGCCGAGCCCGGCCGTGGCCACGATCTCGCGCTGGACCTCGTTCACCCCACCGCCGAACGTGTTGATCTGCGCCTGGCGGCCGGACGCCTCCAGGCGGCCGCGCAGCACCGCGCCCGGCGACTCGGGGGCGAGGTAGCCGGCGGCGCCCACGATGCCGAGCAGCACCCGGTAGACCTCGACCGTCCGCTCGGTGCCGAAGACCTTGATCGAGGACGACTCGTCCGGGGTCAGCGTGTCGGCGGCCACCGAGGCCACCATCCGCCAGTTGAGCAGGCGCATGGCCTCGAGCTCGGCCTCCACCCTGGCCAGGTCGGCCTGCACCCAGGGCTGGTCGATCAGCCGGCGGCCGTCGTCCGTGGACCGGGCGGCGGCCCAGGCCGCCACCTCGTCGGCGAGCTGGAGGGCGAGGCCGCTCCAGGCCGCCAGCCCCACCCGCTCGTGGTTGAGCTGGGTGGTGATCATCCGCCACCCCTCGTGCTCCGCGCCCACCCGCATGGCCACCGGGACCCGCACGTGGTCGTAGAAGGTGGCCGTGGTGGTGAGGCCGCCCACCGTGTTGATGAGGTGCCACGAGAAGCCGGGGCTGGAAGTGTCCAGGCACAGGAGCGAGATGCCCTTGTGCTTCGGCGCCTCGGGGTCCGTGCGGACGGCCAGCCAGACGTAGTCGGCCATGTCGGCCCCGCTGGTGAACACCTTGGCCCCGTCGACCACGTAGTGGTCGCCGTCGCGGACCGCCCGCGTGCGCAGTGACGCCAGGTCCGTCCCGGCCTCGGGCTCCGTGTAGCCGATGGCGAAGTTGACGTCCCCCGAGAGGATGCGCGGCAGGAAGAACTGCTTCTGCTCCTCGGTGCCGAACCGCATGAGCGTGGGCCCCACGGTGTTCACGGTGACGAAGGGGAACGGCGCCCCGGCCCGGCGCGTCTCGTCGAAGAAGATGAACTGGTCCGTGGCGGGCCTGCCCTGGCCGCCGTAGTCGGTGGGCCAGCCGATGCCCAGCCAGCCGTCCCTGCCGATGGTCCGCACCACCTGCCGCCACAGCTCGCCGCCCTCGCCCTCGCCGGCCAGGCCGGCCCGGACGTCCTCGGTGAGCAGGCCGGCGTAGTAGGCGCGCAGCTCGCGCCGCAGGCGCTGCTGGTCTGGGGTCTCCTCGAGGAACAAGGCGGCGACGCTCCTCCGACGCTCCCTCACCGGTCCCGGCGGGTCCAGGCCGGCGCGGCCCGGAACTGTAACAGGTTCTCGTCTGGGCCGGCCGGGGCGACCTGGTCGCCGGCGGGCGCCTCCCGTATGATGATGACTGACACGCGTTCTAGAAATCGGCCCCGGACGGACCGCTCCAGACCGCGCCGCCGGGGTTCCGTCCCCGGGTCCGAGGAGAGGACGGGATGCAGCTCGAGGACATCGACCTGAGCGACGGGCGGAACTTCGTCCGGGCGGTCCCCCACGAGTGGTTCCGCCGGCTCCGGCAGGACGATCCCGTCTGCTGGCACCCGATGGAGGGCGCACCCCGCGGCGGCTTCTGGTGCGTGACGGACTACGAGGACTGCGTGGCGGTCAACCGCGACTGGGAGCACTTCTCGTCCTTCCGTGGCGGCGCGCTCTTCCAGGACATGGACCAGGCCAACCTGGACCAGCAGCGGCTGATGATGCTCAACATGGACCCGTCCATGCACACCCGCTACCGGCGCCTGGTGAACAAGGGGTTCACCCCCAAGATGATCCGGGACCTGCGCGAGACCACCGTCCGGTACGCGGACCGGATCATCGACGCCGTGTGCGAACGCGGCACGGCCGACTTCGTGGAGGAGATCGCCGCCGAGCTGCCCCTGCTGGTGATCGCCGAGATCCTGGGCGTCCCCCAGGAGGACCGGCGGCGCGTGTTCGACTGGTCCAACCGCATGATCGGGAACGCGGACCCCGAGTACCAGGTGAGCGAGGAGGCGGCGGGCGAGGCGGCCATGCAGGTCTACGCCTACGCCGACGAGCTCTCCTCCGCCAAGCGGCTCTCCCCGGCGGACGACGTGATCTCGGTGCTGCTGGACGCCGAGGTGGACGGCGAGAAGCTCGACCAGATGGAGATCGACCTCTTCTTCCTCCTCTTGATCGTGGCGGGGAACGAGACCACCCGCAACCTCATGTCCGGCGCCATGGCGGCGTTCTTCGACCACCCCGACCAGTGGCAGCGCCTGCTGGCCGACCGCTCCCTGCTGCCGACGGCGGTCGAGGAGATGCTGCGCTTCGTGACCCCGGTCATGCACTTCCGGCGGACCGCCACCGAGGACTGCCGCCTGGGCGACCAGGAGGTGCAGGAGGGCGACAAGGTGGTGTTCTGGCACATCTCGGCCAACCGCGACGAGTCGGTGTTCGGCCAGCCGGACGCCTTCGACGTGGGCCGCGACCCCAATCCACACATCGCCTTCGGCGGCGGGGGACCCCACTTCTGCCTCGGCGCCAACCTGGCCCGCATGGAGATCACGATCATGTTCGACCGCCTGCTCGACCGCCTGCCGGACATCCGGCTCGACGGCGAGGTCCAGCGCCTCCAGTCGAACTTCATCAACGGCACCAAGCACCTGCCGGTGGCCTTCACGCCCTTGGCACCCCTGGCGGGGTAGGCGGGCCCCGCGTCCGCCGAGGACCCTCGCCGCACCCGGACCCGAACCGAGCACCATGCGCTTCCACCAGGCCCTGAGCTTCCTGCCCATCACAGAGGCGGTCCCCCTCGCCGTCACCTGCGACAAGCTCGGCTACGCCGGCATGTACCTCTCGGACCACCTCTTCAACCCGCGCCAGCTCGAGTCGCGCTACACGTACTCGCTCCAGCCGGACGGGGCGCCCGGCTGGGAGAAGGACATGGGATGGCCCGATCCCATGTGCGTCTTCTCCGGGCTGGCCACCGTCACCTCCACCCTCACCTTCACCACCGGCGTCTACGTGGCGCCGGTGCGGGACCTCATCACCGTGGCCAAGACGGTCGGCACCGCCGCCGTGCTGTCGGGCAACCGGATCCGCCTCGGCGTGGGCGTGGGCTGGTGCCGTGAGGAGTTCGAGCAGACCGGGCAGGACTTCGCCACGCGGGGCCGCCGGCTGGACGAGATGATCCCCGCGCTGCGCGCCCTGTGGGGAGGCGGCTGGGTGGAGTACCACGGGACCCACTACGACGTGCCCGCCTGCCAGGTCAACCCGTCGCCCACCGAGCCGGTGCCGATCCTGGGCGGGGGGCACTCCCCGCCCGCCCTGCGACGGGCGGCGCGCCTCTGCGACGGGTGGATCGCCGCCGGGGCCTACACGGAGGAGGAAGCGTGGGCCCACGTGGGCGAGCTGCGCGAGGCGCTCCGCCGGGAAGGCCGCCAGGACGTGCCGTTCGACGTGTACCTGTCGCTGGCCGAGCGTCCCGACGTCGACCTCTACCGGCGGTTCGAGGACGCCGGCGTCACCGACCTCGTGTGCGCGCCGTGGATGTTCGCCCCGGTGCCACCGGAGGCCACCGCCGGGGAGCGGCTGGCGGCCCACGTGGCGGCCTGCGAGCGGTTCGCCGAGGCCGTAGTGTCACGGCTCCCGTGACGCCGGGCGCCGCGGGAGGGGGCGGACCCGATGAGGACGGGACGGGCATCGTGAGGAGGGGGACGTGAGCGACCTGAAGATCGGGCTGCAGCTCGGGTACTGGGGGTCGGGGCCGCCGGCCCAGGCCACCGAGCAGGTGGCCGAGGCCGAGCGCCTGGGCTTCGACTCGGTCTGGGTCGCCGAGTCCTACGGCTCGGACGCCCTGACGCCGCTGGCGTGGTGGGGGTCGCGGACCTCCCGGGTGCGCCTGGGCACCTCGCTCTGCCAGCTCTCGGCGCGCACGCCCACCACCATGGCCATGGCCACGCTCACCATGGACCACCTCTCGGGCGGCCGGTTTGTCCTCGGGCTGGGCGTCTCCGGCCCCCAGGTGGTGGAGGGCTGGTACGGCCAGCCGTTCCCCAAGCCGCTCGCCCGCACCCGCGAGTACGTGGGCGTGGTGCGCCAGGTCCTGGCCCGGGAGGCGCCGGTGACCAGCCCGGGACCCCACTACCCGCTGCCCTACCCGGGCGGCACCGGGCTGGGCAAGCCCCTCAAGTCCATCGTCCACCCCCTCCGGGCGGACGTGCCGATCGTGCTCGGTGCCGAAGGGCCCAAGAACATCGCCCTGGCCGCCGAGATCGCCGACGGCTGGTTCCCGATCTTCTTCTCGCCCCGGGCGATGAAGGCGTTCGAGGCCTCGCTCGACGAGGGGTTCGCCCGCCCGGGTGCCCGGCACCGCCGGGAGGACTTCGAGGTGCTGGCCTTCGCGCCCACGGTGATCGCCGACGACGTGGAGGCGGCGGCCGACGCCTTCCGCCCCTACCTGGCGCTGTACATCGGGGGGATGGGGGCGCGGGACATGAACTTCCACTTCGACGTGTTCGCCAGGATGGGCTACGAGGCCGAGGCCCGCCGCATCCAGGACCTCTACCTCGACGGGCACAAGGACGAGGCCGCCGCCGCCGTGCCCACCGCCATGGTCGAGGACATCGCCCTGCTCGGGCCGCGGGAGAAGATCCGCGACGACCTGGAGGCGTGGCGGGAGTCGATCGCCACCACGCTGCTGGTGAGCGGCGACGTGGCCACCCTGCGCACCATGGCCGAGCTGGTGGGCTGAGGCGGCCCGCGGCGGCGTCGAGGGGCAGTGCCCGGTCGGGGGCGGCTAGAACGTCGATCGTGCGCACGCGCTCGCTGCTCGGCTGTGGCGCCGTGGCCGGACCCGTGTTCGTGGCCGGCTTCGTGGTCGGCGGCCGGGCCCAGCCCTCCTACGACCCGCGCCGGCAGGCCGTCAGCGACCTGGCCCGCACCGACCTGGCCCCGCTGCAGACCGCCACCTTCCTGGCCGGCGGCGCGCTCCTGCTCGCCGGGGCGGCGGGCGCCCGCCGGGCCTTGCGGCCGGGCGTCTCGGCGTGGGCGCTGCCGGTGGCCGTGGGAGCCGTGGGGGCCGGCATGGCCTGTGCCGGCGTCTTCCCCACGGACACCGCCGAGGAGATCGCCGAGGCGGGCCTGAGCCGGAGGGGGACCCTCCACGTGGCCTCCGCCGTCCCGGTCTTCGTGGGCACGCCGCTCGCCGCCGTCCTGGGCGCCCGGCGGCTGGCTGCCGAGGGAAGGACGGGCTGGGCGGCGCTCTCGGTGGCCGCCGGCGCCGTCTCGCTCGCTGCCGCCGCGGCCACCGGGGGCGCCATGTCGGAGGAGAGCCCGCTGGCTCACCGGGCAGGCACCTTCCAACGCACCGCCATCGTGGCCGGCCTCGGCTGGGTCAGCCTCTTCGCGCGCTGGCTGCGGCAGCGGACCTGACCTCCGCCAGGTCCCGGGCCACGGCGGCGGCCGTCGCGTCGTCCACCTCGGCCTCGGCGGCCACGTCCGGCCACCGGTCCACGCCGCTCCCCACCTCGCGGACGATCCGCCGGTAGCCCGGCACGCGGTGGCGCTCCCCCACCTCGTAGAGGTCGGCCAGCCCGATGCCCTCGAACCGCCCGTTCACCCCCATGAGGTGCCGGCTGGTCCACCGGCTGCCGGGCCGGTAGGCGTGGGTCAGGTCGAAGGCCGGCGCCAGCTCCCACTCCCCGTCCCGGCGGCGCACGAAGGCGAAGTTCTTGGTGTGGTCGTCGTGGTTGACCGCCAGGACGTTGAAGGCCATCCGCCGGAACGCCTGCCCCAGCGCGGCGGGCCCCAGCCCGAGCGCCGTGACCGCCTGCAGGTACTGGTCGTAGCTGTGGGTCCCGATCAGGTTGAAGTCCATGTGGGCCAGCGCGCAGAGGGAGGCCATGTGGACGCGCTCGCCGTCCGGGCCCCGGTCGAACCGCCGAGTCATGAAGTGGCGCCGCGGCCCCTCGGCGAGCAGGCGGCACGGCGCCATCTCCACCCCGCAGGCCATCGCCATCAGGTGGTAGGCGTACTCCACGCGGCCGTGGGGGGCGCTCTCGCCCAGCCGGCCCCCGTGGCCGTCCAGCCCGGTGGCGCTCACCCCGTCCAGCTTGACCATCCACGGCTCGAACCCGTCGGGCGCCGGCGCCCACGCCGAGTGGACCTGGTAAGTGAAGGGGTTGAAGGCCACCACCGCCTTGGCGCGGGCCCCGCCGGCGCTCGCGCCCACCTGGATCAACTGCCGGAGGGCGGCGTGCGCCGGCTCGTCGCCGGCGGGCTCGCCCCGCATGACCAGC
>JBOGGH010000093.1:0-7721 GCA_050743905.1 Acidimicrobiales bacterium | reverse complement strand
CTGCGCGAGCAGGGTGCCACCTACCTGGTGGTGGGGTCGGACCTGGACGCGCTGCGGCGCGGCCTGGCCGGTCTCGCCGGGCCCGCCGCCGCGCCCGGGCCCACCGGCCCCACCGAGCCGGGGGCGCCCGGCCGGTGATCCGCCACGTGGTGGCCTTCCGCTTCCGGCCGTCGGTGACCGAGGCCGAGCGCCAGGGCCTGCTGGACGAGCTGGGCACGTTCCCCTCGCTCTACCCGGCCATGCGCCGCTGGGGGCTCGGCACCAACCGGTCGCGGCGCGACGACACGTTCACCCACGCCTTCAGCATCGAGTTCGAGCGCGAGGAGGACCTCCTGGCCTACCTCGGCAGCGAGCGCCACGAGCGGTTCGTGGCCGAGCGGTTCCGGCCGATGGTGGAGGCCCGCGCCATCGTGAGCTTCGAGGTGCCGTCGCCGGCCGGGGAGGGCTGACCCGGCCGTTCCGGCCGGCCGGTTCCCGGAAGGCCGGTGGTAGGGTCCGCCACGTGGGGCTCGCCGCGATCCGCCAGCCCGTCAGGGCCGTCATCTTCGACATGGACGGCCTGCTCGTGGACACGGGGCCGATCTGGCGGACGGTGGGGAACGGCCTGTTCGCCTCGCTCGGGGTGGACATCTCGGCGCTCGCCGCCAGCGGCGTGGCCAAGGGCATGAGCGTCGGCGACGCCATGGCCGTGTTCCGCGCCTACGCCGGGTGGGGGCCCACCGACCATGCGGACCTCGAGGACCGGGTGGTGGCCGAGATGGTGGCGGCGATCAGGGGCGGCGCCCAGCTCAAGCCGGGCGCGCTGGCGGCGCTCGAGTTCTGCGACCACCACGGCCTCCCGGCCGCCCTGGCCTCGGGCTCGACCCTGCCCATCATCGAGGCGGTGCTGGACCACGTGGACCTGGCCGACCGCTTCGCCGTGGTCTGCTCGGCGGCGGACGAGGCCTGGGGCAAGCCGCACCCGGCCATCTTCCTGCGGCCGGCGGCCGAGCTGGCCACGCCGCCGGCCTCCTGCCTGGTGGTCGAGGACGCCGTCACGGGCTGCATCGCCGGCAAGGCGGCGAGCATGCGGGTGGTGGCGGTGCCGGACGGCGCCGGCGTGGGGGACCCGCGCTTCGCCGTGGCCGACGCCGTGCTCTCCTCCCTGGAGGAGCTGTGGACACCGTGGGTGCTGGAGCTGCTCGGCCTGCCGCCCGTCCCGGCGGGGGACCGCCCCGCTACGACCTCGGGGCGGCGGCCAGCGCCCTGATCCGCGGGAGCACCGCCGCCGCGGTGGTGATGGTCTCCCGCAGGCCGTCGAGCATCGACCATCCGGGCCGGCGCACCGGGGCCAGCTTCAGGCTGACCACGTCGAACCCCATGTCGGCGACCCGCCGGAACTGCGCCACCAGCCGGTCGCCCTCGCCGCAGAGGGAGAACGCCTCCACCAGGTCGTCCCCGACCAGGTGGTCGAGCGCCGGCGGGTGGTAGGCCTCGGGATCGAAGTACCAGCCGCGGGCGGTGGCCAGGGCGGCGGCGATGGCCTCGAACCGCTCGGGCTCCACGTCGAGGTCGGGCGGCCGGAGGGTGACCAGGAACTCGGCGGCGTCGCGGCGCATGGTCCCGTAGGCGGCGGCCGGTACTCGGCCTCGAGGATCACCGGCGGCCACCGGGCGCCGGCACGGGTCCCGCGGCGCCGGTCAACGCCCCGCGTCGCGCAGGCACCGCTCGAGGTACTCGAGGACGCGCACGTGCTTCTCGGTGTCCAGCCGCATCAGCTCCACCAGGAGCGGCCACATCGTGTCCTCGCGGAGGTGGCGGAGCTCGTGGGCCAGCGAGCGGAGGTCCACCTCGTCGCGCCGCTCGATCTCCAGGAACCTCCGGGTGTGCTCGAGCAGCACGGCGCGGTGCTCGGGCTCCGGCCGGGGCGGCGGGGGCACCACCCGGGCCCCCTCGGGCGGCTCGGCCTCCGAGGACGCCTCGAGCCGCTCGAAGATCTCGTGGTGGCGGTCCTCGTCGGCCAGGACCAGCTCCAGGAGGAACCGCGTGCCGGGGTCACCGGTGGCCGCCGCCACCTCCCGGTACCGGTCGAGCACGTAGCTCTCGTCGCGGACGTGCGCGGCGAAGGCGTGGGTGATCTCGGCGAGCTGCTCCTCGCTGCCCGGCATGCCGAACCTCCTTTGTCTTGTAATGCAAGATCATATCCCGCATTGTGCTTGACGCTCGCCGGGCCCTCCGGTAAGGTACAGGCGTGGGCGGTTCGCCCGGCGCCCGTGGGGGAGCAGGCGGCCGGCCGCCGTGCCCGGCGGCCGCGACGGTTCGGCTGCGCACGGCCGGGGATCCGGCCCACCGGCGCTCCCGCCGGCGGGCGAGCCCCTGAGAGAGGGAGGACGGACATGCCGCGTACGCTCACCGAGCCCCGGTGGACCCACGTCGCCATCCCGGTCACCGACCTGGAGAAGGCGATCGAGTTCTACACCGAGCTCACCCCGCTGGTGGTGGTGGCCCGGAACCAGGACGAGAACGGCCGGGGCGTGTGGCTGTCGAACGACAAGCAGGTGGAGACGCCGTTCGTGCTGGTGCTGGCCGAGTTCATCCCCGAGATGGCGGGGCGGTTCGGCATCGAGCCGGGGACGCCGCACCCCACGCTGGCGCCGTTCGCCCACATCGGCATCGAGCTGCCGAACAAGGAGGACGTGGACGCGGTGGCCGAGCGCGCGCGCGCCATGGGCGTGCTGGAGTGGGAGCCCAAGATGATGGCCGCGCACATCGGCTACATCTGCTCCTGCCGGGACCCGGACGGCAACGTGATCGAGTTCTCGTGGAACCAGAAGGTCTTCACGAAGATCCAGGAGCTCTGGGGAGACGACGCCTGAGATGAGCAGCGCACCAGCGCCCTGCGCCGGGGCCGGCTCATGACGGTCACCGGTGAGCGCCCCACGGCGGTGGGGCGGCAGACCAGGTTCATTCGGGAGGACTGGGACGCCGGGATCTTCAGGGTCCACCGCGACGCCTTCCGCACACAGGCCGTCTTCGACCGCGAGCAGCAGGAGATCTGGGGCAGGGGATGGCTGTTCCTCGGGCACGCCAGCGAGCTGCCCGACCCGTGCGACTACAAGGTGCGCCGCCTCGGCGGCCGGCCGCTCATCTTCCTGCGCGACGTCCACGGGGAGATCCGGGCCTTCTACAACTCGTGCCCCCACCGGGGCACCGCCGTCTGCCGCGAGGAGCAGGGGAACTCCCGGCACCTCCGGTGCTTCTACCACGCCTGGACCTTTGACACCGAGGGCAAGCTCGTCTCGCTCCCGTCGCCCGACGCGTACCCGAGCGACAGCGGCTTCCGCGAGCGGCTGGGCCTGCGCCCCGTCGGCCGCCTGGAGGTCTACCGGGACTTCGTGTTCGTGGCCTTCGACGAGGGGGTCCCCCCGCTGGCCGACCACCTCGGCCCCGCCGCCGACTTCATCGACCTGGTGGCCGACCAGTCGCCGGCCGGGATGCGGGCCCTCCCGGGCACCCAGCGCTACCACGCCCGGGCCAACTGGAAGCTCCTGGTGGAGAACGCCATGGACGGCTACCACTTCGCCCCCAGTCACATCACGTTCCTCGAGTACCTGAAGCGCACCGGCTACACCACCTCGGACGAGGGCGGCTCGGTGCAGTTCTGCGGCCGCCACCTCGCCTCGGTCCAGCCCGACCACGGGGGCCGGATAGGGCTGGCGTGGGAGCCCCGCTTCGGCGAGGCCGAGAAGGACCGGATCGGGCGCAACCGGGCCGAGATCTTCGCCCGGCTGGGCGAGGAGCGCGGCCGGCTGCTGGCCGACGGCTTCAAGACGCTCTACGTCTTCCCCAACCTGCTCCTCTTCGACATCGAGAGCGTCTCGGTGCGGATGCTCGAGCCGGTGGCGCCCGGGGAGACCCAGGTCTCGGCGTGGGCGCTGGCGCCGACGGACGAGGACCCCGAGTCCAGCGGGCTCCGGCTGAAGACGCTGGTCAGCTTCATCGGCCCCGGCGGCCTGGCGACCCCGGACGACCTGGAGGCCCAAGAGGCCATCCAGCGGGGCGTGACGGCCACCGCCGGCGACACCCGCGAGGGCGTCGACTGGAACGACGTCTCCCGCGGCATGGACGAGGAGCTGCACGGCGGCCCCCTGCGGGCCAACGACGAGGCCGGGGTCCGGCACTTCTGGCGGCTCTGGGACGACGCCGTGCGCAGCGGGGCCTGACGCCCCGGCCCGGCGGGACCGCTCCCTACGGGAGCACCGGGTGCTCGCCGTGGATCTCCGTCAGGCGCTCGGCCGTCCGGCGCAGCGCCCGCGCCACGGTGGATGTGGGGTCGTCCGTGAGCGAGGTGGTGGTGCTCACCAGGGCCAGCACGGCGATGATCTGGCCGTCGCCGAAGACCGGCGCGGCGATGGTGCGCACCCCGTGCATCTCCGAGAGGTTGAACTCGATGCGCCGCGCCCGGATGGCGTCCAGCTCGTTCCGCAGGTCGTCCGAGCGCGACAGCTCGGCCGTGAGGCCCGTGACGGCGCCCTCGGGCAGGAAGGCGCAGAACACCCGCCCCTGGGCGGAGGCGAAGCGCTCCAGGCGCGAGCCGGCGCGCACGCTGACCCGGATGACCCGGTCCGTGCCGTCGTCCACGCGCACCACCACCGGCGCCTCGCCGTCCCACACGCTGAGCACCACCGTCTCGTTCACCTCGCGGACCAGGTCCTCCATGAGGGGCCCGGCCACGGTGATGATCGAGAGCCCGGCCCGGGCGGCGGCCGCCAGCACCAGCACCTGGGGCCCGAGGGCATACTCCCCCGAGGCGGTGTCGTAGCGGAGCAGGTTGACCTGCCGCAGGGCCATGGCGTAGCGGTGGGCCGTGGCCTTGCTCATCCCCAGGCGGCTGGTGAGCTCGGAGAGGGTGAGGCGCGGCCGGCTGACCGTGAAGAACCCCAGGATCATCGCCGCCCGCTCCACGGACTGGATGGACGGCGTGGCCTCCCCGCTCCTGGTCCTCGCCGCGCCGGCGGGGGCGCCCCGTGGACCGGCGCCCGGGGTGCTCACGGCCGGCCCCGGCGCACGCCGTCGTGGCCGTGGCGGCCGGTCGTCACGAACTCACGATGTGATACGGTATCTCTCGATACAGGACAGTGGCGTCGGCGGGCCGGCGAGGGGGTGGGGCCGCCGGCCAGGGAGGAGGACCGCTCGTGGACTACCGCCCGCTCGGACGGACGGGCATGCAGGTCAGCCCGCTGTGCCTCGGGACCATGATGTTCGGCTCGTGGGGCAACACGGACGAAGGCGAGTGCCACCGGATCGTGGACATGGCGCTCGACGCCGGCGTCAACGTCGTGGACACGGCCGACGTCTACGACTTCGGGGTGTCCGAGGAGATCCTCGGCCGGGCGCTGAAGGGCCGGCGGGACGACGTGGTGCTGGCCACCAAGTTCCACAACGCGATGGACGACGACCCGAATCATCGCGGCAACTCCCGGCGGTGGATCATGACCGCGGTGGAGCATAGCCTCCGCCGTCTCGGCACCGACTGGATCGACCTCTACCAGGTGCACCGTCCGGACCCCACCGTGGACGTGGACGAGACCCTGGGCGCGCTCTCCGACCTGGTGCACGCGGGCAAGGTGCGGGCCGTGGGCACGTCCACCTTCCCGGCCGAGCTGCTGGTGGAGAGCGCCTACGTGGCCGAGCGGCGCGGCCGCGAGCGGTTCGCCACCGAGCAGCCGCCCTACTCCGTGTTCGCCCGCGGGATCGAGCGCGACGTCCTGCCCACGGCCGAGCGGCTCGGGCTGGGCGTGCTCGTGTGGGCGCCGCTGAACGGCGGGTGGCTCAGCGGCAAGTACCGGCGCGGCGGGTCGGCGCCCACGGACTCGCGGGCGGTGCGGCAGGCCGACCACTTCGACTGGGGGCAGCCGGAGGCCGAGCGCAAGCTGGGACTGGTGGAGGAGCTCGTGCAGCTCGCCGAGGGCGGCGGGTGGACGCTGCCCCACCTGGCGGTGGCCTTCACCCTGGCGCACCCGGCGGTCACCTCGGCGATCGTGGGGCCCCGCACGCCGGCGCAGCTCGAGTCGATGCTCGGCGCCGACGAGATCGTCCTGGGCGACGCGGTGCTGGACCGCATCGACGAGCTGGTGCCCCCCGGGACCAACGTGAACGCCGAGAACGCCGGCTACGTGCCGCCCGCGCTCGTGGACCCGCGGCTCCGCCGCCGCTGACGCCGTGCGCATCCGGTCCGTGGAGCCGGTCCTCGTCACCTACCCCTTCGACCGCGAGCCGCTCTCGTACTGCTACGTGCGGGTCGAGGGCGACGACGGCCTCGTGGGCTACGGCGAGGCCTGCGACAGCTTCGGCTGCACCTACGCCGGGGTGGTGGGCAAGGCCGTGGAGGACGCCTTTGGCCCGCTGGTGATGGGCCAGGAGCTGACCGCGGTGGAGCCGCTGGCCGAGCGGATGCGGCTGTTCACCCGCCGCCGGCTGGGCGACCAGTGGCTGGCCGTCCACGCCCGCAGCGCGGTGGAGATCGCGCTGTGGGATCTCCTGGGCCGGGCCACGGGCCGCTCGGTGAGCACCGTGATCGGGCGGCTGCGGGACCGGGTGGAGGTCTACGCCTCCCACACCTTCCTCGAGGAGGGGGACGCGTCCTGGCACCTCGACCAGCTCGCGCCGCTGCTCGCCCGCGGCGTGCGCATGGTGAAGGTCCGGATCGGGCCCGAGTGGCGCGAGGACCTGGCGGTCCTGGCGGCCGTCCGGGCCGGCCTGCCCGAGGGGACCGAGCTCATGGTGGACGGGAGCGAGATCTTCACCGTGCCCACCGCCCTGGAGGTGGCGGCGGCCCTCGCCGACCTCGGGGTCCGCTGGTTCGAGGAGCCGGTGCCCCAGCACGAGCAGCGCGGCCTGGACGGGCTGGCCCGGCGGTCGCCGGTCCCGGTGGCCTACGGCGAGCACCTCTTCGGGGTGGAGGGCGCGCTGGACGCGCTGGAGCGTCGCCAGCTCGACGTGCTCCAGCCGGACGCGTCGATCTGCGGCGGCATCGGGGAGGCCCGGGCCATGGCCCGCCTCGGCGCCGCCTACGGGGCCCGCGTGGTGCTGCACCACGCCGCCGGCCCGATCTCGCTGGCCGCCAACCTGCACGTGGCGGCCACGGTCCAGGGCGTGCGGGCGGTGGAGTACTCCCACGTGCTGGCGGCCGGGCTGTCGGTGGGAGCGGGGGCCGACCTCGGCCCCGAGGCCATCGTGGACGGCACGCTGGCCGTGCCCGACGGGCCCGGGCTCGGCGTGGCGCTGGACGAGGCGGCGGCGGCGCGGCACCCCTACGCCATCGACCCCACGAGGGTGGCGGGGTCGCGCGGCGGGCTCCCCGACCGGTTCGTCGGGGACCGCTAGAGAGACGAGAGGAGCGAGCGATGGAGCAGGGCAGCAGGAGCGCGGGGACCGCCGCCGGCCGGGCGGCGGGCCCCGGGGATCTCCCCACCTTCGACGGGCCCAGGGGACGGGCCATGTCCGAGTTCAGCCCCGAGTACATGGCGTACCTCCAGGAGTACGTGACGCGCGACCTGGACGAGGTGCCGGCGCGGATCCTGGGCCAGCTCCGGCTGCTCGAGCCGATCGTGGAGGGCATGGAGGTGAACCAGCTCCAGCACTCCCTCCAGACCGCCTCGATGGCCGACCGCGCCGGCGCCTCGCTCGACGTGGTGGTGGCCGCCCTCACCCACGACCTGGGCAAGACCATCTCCAACGAG
>JBOGGH010000092.1:0-7737 GCA_050743905.1 Acidimicrobiales bacterium | reverse complement strand
GCGCGGCGGCCGGCCCGGCGGTGGGGCCGCCGGTGGCGCCGGCGGTGGGGCTGCCGGTGGGGCTGCCGGCCGAGTTGTCGGCCGGGCTGTCGGCCGGCCCCCCGTCCGCCGCGCTCACGGTGCCTCGCCCACGATGCGGGGCACCCGGAACCGGTGGTCCTCCACCTCCGGCGCCGCGGCCAGCACCTCGGCGCGGTCGACCCCCGGCCTCGGCTCGTCCGGGCGAAGCACGTTGCGCACCGGCAGCGGGTGCGCCGTGGGGGGGACGCCGGCGAGGTCCAGCGAGGCGACGTCTGCCGCGTGGGCCAGCACCTGGCCGAGCTGGCCGGTGAAGAGGTCGAGCTCCTCCTCGGTCAGGTCGAGGCGGGAGAGGCGCGCCACGTGGGCCACGTCCTCGCGGCCGATCGGGGACGGCGCGCCGCTCACGCGTCCGCCCCGGCGGTGACCGCCGCCACGAAGGTGACGGTCCGGGCCTCCAGCTCGTCCCGGTCGTTGTCGAGCGGCGCCACGTGGTAGCTGCGCTCGAGCCAGACCCGCTCGCACGGCCCGCCCACGGACGAGGCCACGAGGTCGCCGTTGGCGGGCGGCACCACGTGGTCCTCCCGGCTGGAGAAGAGCAGCACCGGACAGCGGATATCCCGCAGGCACCGCCGCACCTCCTCCACCCCGTTGAAGAGCGACAGCAGCGCCGCCAGCGGGGTGCCGTCATAGGTGAGCTCCACCACGCCGGGCCGGGCGATGTCCGAGCCGATGCCCGGCGCGATCGTGGCCCCGGCCTCGCACATCTCGTGCACCGCCGAGCGCAGGTCGTCCGCCGGCGGCTCCACCAGGGGGTTGACCAGCACGATGCCGCAGATCTCGGGGTGCCGGGCCGCCAGCCAGCAGGCCAGGGCGCCGCCCATGGACAGGCCCACCACCGCCACCCGGCCGCAGCGGGCGGCCAGGCCGGCGTAGGCCTCCCCGGCGGCGGCGGACCAGTCCGCCCAGCGCAGCGGCACGAGGTCCTCGACCGCCGTGCCGTGGCCGGGCAGCAGGGGTGCCTCGACCGTGAGCCCGGCGTCGGCCAGCTTCTCCGCCACGCCCCGCAACGCCGAGGGGTTCCCCGCGAACCCGTGGAGCACGAGGGCGCCGTCGGGCCCGCCGGTGGCCGAGAACGGCTCGGCGCCGGGCATCACGGGGGCGGTCACGCCACGGCATGCTACCGGCGGGGCGCCGGAGCTAACGTACCGGCTCCATGGCCCATCCCTTCCTCAGCGACGAGTGGATCGAGGAGGCGCGCGCCATCCGGGCCGAGTACCGGGACCGCTCGCCCTCGGTGCCCCACGAAGTGCGGATGAACCTGGTGGTGACCGAGCTGCCCTTCGGCGACGGCACGCTCGACGCCCACATGGACACGCGCTCCGGCCAGGTCGAGCTGGACAAGGGCCACCTCGAGGAGCCGGACCTCACGGTGACCGTGGACTACGGCACGGCCCGGGCGATCCTGGTGGAGGGGAACCCGCAGGCCGGCCTCCAGGCGTTCATGGCCGGGAAGGTCCGCGTGGACGGCGACATGACCAAGCTGATGGTCCTGCAGGGCGCGCCGCCGGATCCCGCCGCCCAGGAGCTGGCGGCCCGGCTGCGGGAGATCACCGGGTAGCGGCAGCCCCGAACCGGGGCAGCCAGGCGGCGGTGGCCGCCAGCATCTCGTCGGTCATGGACACCACGTCCTCGTAGGGCAGCGCTGACGCCAGCGGGTCGGTCAGCATGGCCTCGAGCACGCCGGCCCGGCTGCCCGACAGCGCCGCCTCCACCGTGAGCTCCTGGGAGGCCACGATCTGCTCCAGGCGGCTGCCCAGCACCCCGGTGACGCCCGTCACGTCGCGCGGGCGCACGCCCTCGCCGTCGGCCACCCCGACGCACTCCACCACCACGCCGCGGGGCAGCGAGGCCACCTGGCCGGTGTTGGGCAGGTTCACCGGGAGGTCGCGGGCCTCGCCGGTCACCACGCCCTCGAGCAGCGGCGCCACGAGCTCGCCCGACCCCCACGCCGGGATCTCGGCCGACGCCGAGAGGCGGGCGAGCGCGGCGTTGTCCGCCTCCTTGTCGGCGCGGTGGCCCGGCATCCCGTAGTGGTGGACCCCCCAGTCGCGCCCGAAGTCCGAGCGCGGGGTGAGGAACCACGGGAAGAACTCCGAGACGTGGGTGTCGGCCGAGCCCGGCAGCACGCCGAACCGCCGGAAGAGCTCGAGCTTGAGCGCACAGTTGGCCAGGACGTCGCCCTTGGTCCACTTCTCCCCGTCCGACCGCTTGCGCCAGTGCATGGCCGCCGGCGGGTCCATCCAGATCGGCTCGTCCGCACGGTCGCCGGGGCGCTCCAGCATGTCGCGCAGGAGGACGAAGCCGTCCTGGCCGTCCATGGTGAGGCCGGTGACCAGCGGCAGGTGGTTCACGCCGCCCACCACCGGGTCGATGCGGTCGAAGCCCACGTCGAAGAGGAGGCTGAGGACGAACGAGAGGCCCACCAGCTCGTTGCAGAGGCCCACGGCCCTCACCGAGGTCTCCCGGGTGACCCCGCGGCACAGTGCGGTCAGCGGGTTGGACACGTTCACCAGCAGCGCGCCGGGCGCCACCCGCTCCACGGCCCGGGCGATCTCCACCATGACGGGCACGCTGCGCAGCGAGCGGAAGATGCCCCCGGGGCCCACGCTGTCCCCCACCGGCTGGCGGATCCCGTAGCGGAAGGGGATCTCGATGTCGCAGGCCATCGAGGCAAAGCCGCCCACCGAGAGGGTGGTCAGCACCACCTCGGCGCCTTCCAGCCCCTCCTCCAGGCTGGCGGCCGCCCGGGCGGTGAGGCCGATGCCCCGCGCCGAGGCGACGTGGCCGGCCAGCTCCACCATCGGCGGGAGGCTCGCCGGCGCCGTGTCCACCAGGGTCACCTCGGCGTCCCGCAGCACCGGGCTGTTGGCCAGGTCCACGAGCAGGGTGGGGGTCCAGTGGGTGCTGCCCCCTCCCACCATCGTGATCCGTGGCGCCACAGCTCCCCCTTCGTCCGCCTGCTTGCAGCGGCGACCAGGCTACACAGCGGCGCGGGGCGGCCGGCTGCTCCCCGCGGTCAATGGTCGCCGGCGCTCCTTCCGGTTGCTCGGTTGGCTCCATGCCCACCGTACGGAGCAGGGGTGAACGCGGCGCGACCGGTCCTCCATGGGGAGATGAACCTCGCGCGTCGGGACCGCGCCCGCGGGGACGGGCGCCGGCGGCGGGGTCACGCCCCGAGCCGGGACATCTCCGCCTGGAGGTCGGCCACGGTCCAGCGCGACGACCGCTCGAGGGTGTCGGTCATGGTCCAGTTCTGGAAGGTCCGCACGGTGCCGCCCTGGACGAAGAAGACGCGCCCCGTGGCCGGGCAGCCCTCGGTGCCCAGGTAGGCCACGAGGGGCGGGATGTTGGCCGGGTCCCAGGTGTCGAACTGCGCCTCGTCGTTGGGCGCCTTCACGATGTCGGCCAGGCCCGGGGTGGACTCGGTCATCCGGGTGCGGGCCGCCGGCGCGATCGCGTTCACCCGGACGCCGTACCGGGCGAGCTCCTGGGCGGCGATCACGGTGAAGGCGGCGATGCCGGCCTTGGCCGCGCCGTAGTTGGCCTGTCCCGGGTTGCCCAGGAGGCCCGAGGTGGACGAGGTGTTCACCACCGAGGCGTGCACCTCGTGGCCGGCCTTGCTCCGCGAGCGCCAGTAGGCGGCGGCGTGGCGCGTGGGCACGAAGTGGCCCTTCAGGTGCACCGTGACCACGCTGTCCCACTCCTCCTCGGTCATGTTGACGAGGACGCGGTCGCGCAGGATGCCGGCGTTGTTGACGAGCACGTGCAGGTCGCCGAAGGCGTCCACCGCCGCCTCCACGAGGGCCTTGCCCCCCTCCCAGGACGTCACGTCGTCCGCGTTGGCCACCGCCTCGCCGCCCCGGTCCACGATCTCGGCCACCACCTGCTCGGCCGGGGTGCGGTCGTCGCCGGAGCCGTCCACGGCGCCACCGAGGTCGTTGACCACCACCCGCGCGCCCTCGGCGGCGAACAGCAGCGCGTGCTCGCGCCCGATCCCGCGCCCCGCGCCGGTGATGACCGCCACCCGCCCATCCAGTGCACCCATGTCGCGCGTCTCCCGTGTCCGTCCGGCCTTCGGTGGATGCACCAGGGTAGCGAGGCGCCGGGTGGCACCCGGCGGCCGGGGCGCGCGGTGCCGGGCGCGGTGCCCGGCGCGGTGTCCGGCCGGGACCGTCAGCTCGTGGCGGGGACCTTCCCGTGCTCCTCCTCGTCGAGCAGCTCCCCGCGGTGCGTGGCCGTCTGGGCGTGCACGCGGTGCGGCCACCAGAAGTGGAACCCGCGCAGCGCGGCCAGCGTGGGCACGATGCGCGTGGCCAGCACGTTGGCCGCCATCAGCACCCCGAGGGCCACCGCCAGGCCGATCTCCTCCAGGAGCTGGATGCCGGTGAGCAGGAGCGAGGCGAAGGTGCCGGCGAGGATGAGCGCCGCCGAGGCCACGGCGGGCCCGCCGTGCACGATGGCCAGGCGCGCCGCCTCGCGCGGGGTCTCGCCGTCGGCGAACCCCTCGCGCAGGCGCGCCGATATCAGGATGTTGTAGTCCGTCCCGATGGCCATCACGAAGAGGTAGACGATGATGGGGATCGTGAAGTCCAATCCCACGAAGCCGAAGCCCTTGATGAACACAAGGGTGATCACGCCGAGGGTGGCCGCGTAGGTCAGCACCACGCCCACGAGGAGGTAGAGCGGCGCCACCAGTGCCCGGAGGAGGAGGGCCAGGATCACGGCGACGATCGCCAGGGCCAGCGGGAACACCTCCTCCATGTCGTGCCGCAGCGCTGTGCGGACGTCCACCAGTTGCGAGGTCGTCCCGCCCACCAGGGTGCGCGCGCCGGCCACCGCGCCGGTGCTCGCCGTGGAGCGGACCGGCCCTGTGACCGCGTCGATGGCTGTGATCGAGTAGGGGTCGGCTGTGAGCAGCACGTTGACCAGCGCCTGCTCCTTGTCCGCCGTGTACTGGGCCGGCAGGACGGTGGACACGCCGTGGACCTTCCCCAGCTCCGCCGCCAGGGCGTTGACCCCGTTCTCGTCCAGCGGCTGGCCGTTGGTGGACACCACGAAGACCTGGGTCGGGCCCAGGTACCCGGCCGGGAACGAGGTGGCCATCGTGTTGTAGGCGATCTGCGACGGGGTGGACTTGGGCAGCTCGGCGAGCTGGTTGTAGGTGGTCTTGAAGCCGAGGACGCCGAGGGCCAGCCCCACGAGCACCACGGTCCACACGCACAGCACCACGCCGGGCCGCCGGGCCACCGCCTGGCCGAGCATCTCGGAGCGGGTGCGGCGGGCGGAGGTCCGCAGCCTCGGCTGCGTGGGCCAGAAGAGGTGCCGGCCCAGCAGGGTGAAGATGGCGGGCACCAGGGTGAGCGCCGCCAGCACCATGAACAGGATGCCCACGATGAGGCCGGGCGCCAGGGTGCGCAGGGACTCCAGCGACGCCACCAGCAGCGCGGCGAAGGCGGCGATCACCGTGGCGCCGGCGGAGGCGATGACCTCGCCCACGCGCGTCACCGAGAAGCGGAGGCTCGTGATGGGGTCGTCGCCCTTGGACATCCGTTCGCGATGTCGGAACAGCAGGAAGACCAGGTAGTCGGTCCCCACCCCGAACATCACCACCACCAGCAGCGGCGCCAGCTCCGGCCCCACCTCGAAGTGGAACCAGTCGGCCAGGTCGGCCGTGACGCCCTGGGCCATCTGGTGGACGATCCCGATGACCACGATGGGGAGCACCGAGATCAGGAGGCTGCGGAAGACGATGCCCAGCAGCAGGACGATCAGGACGACGGTGGCCACGGCGATGATCGTCTCGGCGCTGTCGAAGGCGGAGGTGGAGTCCACGCTGATCGCCGCGTTGCCGGTGAGCCCCCCCACCAGCCCGGACCCCTGCAGGTACGCGGTGGTCTTGTCGCGGACCACGGGCACGGCCGCGTTGGGACCGGGATCGCCGGACTGCCCCTTGAACACCACCTGGACGAGCTGGACCTTCTTGTCGGTCGACAGGTACAGCGGCGACGTGGCCACCGAGGTGACGTCCCGGATGTCGTCGGCGGTGAGGGCGGCGGCCAGGCCGGACACCTTCTGCTGGTCGGCGCTGGAGAGCTGCCCGCCGTCCGAGGCGCTCACCACGATGGTCCCGGTGGCCCCGGACACCTGGGGGAAGTACTGCTCGGCCGCGTGCAGGGCCTGCACCGACTCGTAGGAGCTCGGGAGGAATGTGGTGTTGTTGTTGGAGGTGTACTTCACGAGCTGCGGCGAAAGGGTGAGCACGACCACGGCAGCCACCACCCACGCGCCGATGACCCACCAGGGGTGCCCGATCACGACCCGAACCAGCTTGCTGAACACCCTCGCCTCCTCGCGACGCCCCCCCCGGGAGCCGGTGGGTCCGGTCCGGCGGGGCCAAGCATACGCATCGCACCTTGCAAAGGCGGGGTTCGTCCGCCGGGAGGGAGATGGGCGCCGGGCGGGAGGTGGGCGCAGGGCCGGCCGGCCGGCCGGGGCCCTCAGCGGATGCGCGTCCTCCGCTCCCACCACCCGGGATCGCGGGCGTGGGCGTGGAAGTGGTCGGGGATCTGGCGCATCACGCGGTCGAGGGTCCACCCACCCTCGCCGAACCGCCGGTCGGCCACCTCGCGCAGCACCGCCTCCATGTGCGCCAGATCCCCGTCCGGCGGCACCGGCCCGTGGCGGCGCCACACCACCATCGGGACCCCGCAGATCTCGCAGTCCGCCACCCAGCAGACCTCGTCCTCGGCGTGCCAGGGCGTGATGCGGGCCGCCTCGCAGAGCTCGCAGTGGGAGCCGGCGGCGGCGGTCACTGGGTGTAGAGGTTGACGGCGCTGCCCCGCTTGAGCTGCTGGCCGGCGATCGGCACCGAGGTGAAGACGTGCCCGCCGGACGGCCCGTACACCGCGCCGACCGCCAGCCCGGCCTGCTGGAGGGCGTTGGTGGCCGCCTGGACCGACTTCCCGGACACTGTGGGCACGGCGACCGTCTGCGGTCCCTTGGACACCACCACCTTGACCGTGGAGCCCACTGTGACCGTCGTGCCGCCGGGCGGTGTGGTGCCCACCACGTGCCCGTTGGGCACTGTTGTGGAGTATGTCTGGGCCTGGGTGGCCTGCAGGCCCACCGCCTGCAACTGGCCGGCGGCCTGTGTGTAGGAGGCGGCGCCGGCCACTGTGGGCACCGGCACGGGCGGCTTGCCCTTGGACACGGCGACGGCGATGGTCGAGCCGTAGGGGGCCGAGGTCGCGTTGAGCTTCCCGTCGTACGACCAGTTGATGACCTGGCCGGCGGGGACTGTTGTGGAGTAGGCCAGCAGCGCCGGGCAGCTCGCCTTGAGGTGGTCCTGGGCGAGCAGCTTCGCCGCCGCTGTGCAGGTGAGGCCGAGCCCGCTCAGCGAGGGGACGTGCACGGTGGGGAGGCCGGCCGAGGGGACCACGCGGACCGTGCTGCCTTCCTTGCGCGAGATGCCGGCGGCCGGGTCCTGGCTCACCACCGAGCCCGCCGGGACGGTCAGCGAGTGCACGGCGCCCGCCACCGAGAGGTCGAAGTGGTCCGCCGCCGCCGCCGTGCGGGCGGCCGCCAGCGTGTGCCCGGTGAGCGTCGGCACCGGGTGGCTCGGGGTGAAGACCTGGTTGCGCACCGCCAGGACCACCC
>JBOGGH010000091.1:0-7763 GCA_050743905.1 Acidimicrobiales bacterium | reverse complement strand
GCGTCCGGGTCCCGGCCGGCGTCGGCCACCATCTGACGGAACGTGGGCACGGCGCGCTCGAGCAGGGGGTCGTCGAGCGGCCCGGTCGGGTACCAGCAGTCGGCCCAGCGGGCCGCGTGGCGCATGGTGAGCGGCCCGTTGCCGCCGAGGTAGACGGGAGGGTGGGGACGCTGGACCGGCTTGGGCCAGCACCAGGAGGGGGCGAGGTGGACGTAGCGGCCCTCGTAGGCGGCCACGTCCTCGGTCCACAGGGCCTTGATCAGCTCGACCTTCTCGCGCACCACCTCGTGGCGCCGGTCGAACCGCTGGCCGTGGTTCGGGAACTCGTCGGCGTTCCACCCGAACCCCACGCCGAACACGAGGCGCCCGCCCGAGAGGGCGTCCACCGAGGCGGCCATCTTGGCGGTGTGGACGGCGTCCCTGAGGGCCAGCAGGCAGATGCCCGTGCCGAGCCGGATGCGGCTGGTGGCCGCGGCCATGAAGCTGAGGGCCACGAACGGGTCGTACGTGCGCTTGTAGAAGTCGGGCAGCACCCCGCCGCCGTAGACCACCGGGTACGGCGTGTCCCGGGACGCCGGGATGTGGGAGTGCTCGGGGAGCATGAGCGCGGCGAAGCCGCGCGCCTCGACCTCGGCGGCGAACCGCGGCGGGGCCATGTCGAGGTCGGTGCTGAAGGTGTACACCCCTACGTCCACGACCGCTCCACCTCCTCCATCGCCGCCACGATCGACGCCCGGTCCGGCACCGGCACGCAGTTGGCCAGGTGGGGGGCGTCCAGGGTGGCCTCGGCCACCGCCCCCATCACCGCCGGTCCCGCCTCGGCGCCCAGGTCCCCGAGGGCGCGGGGGAGGCCGGTGGTGGCGTGGAAGGCGTCGACCTCCCGGTAGGCGTCGCGGTCGCCCTCGTGGACCAACTGGACCAGGAGCCCGTAGGCCACCTGGAGCCCGTGGAGCCGGTCGCCGGCCCCGGGGACGGCCATCAGCCCGCGGGTCATCGAGTGGGCCAGGGACAGGCCGCCGTTCTCGAACGCCAGGCCGGACATCAGGACCACGGCCTCGACCACCCGCTCCAGGGCGGGGGAGACCTCGTCGCGCTCCACGCTGGCCAGTGCCGCCGCCCCGTCCGCCAGCAGCGTGCGGTAGCACGCCTCGGCGATCACCCCGGCCAGCTCCAGCGGCCGGGTGCCGTTGGGGGTCACCCCGGTGCCGGCCCGGCAGGCCGCGGCCTCGAACCGCTTGGCCAGGGCATCGCCGATGCCCGAGCGCAGGAAGTGGGCCGGTGCCCGGCTGACCAGCTCGGTGTCGACCACCACCGCCTCGGGGTTCTCGTTCATCTGGGGCGTGGCCACGAGCTGGTGCCGGTCGTCGTAGGTGGCGATGATGCGCGAGGTCGGCCCGTCGTTGGAGGCGATGGTGGGCACGGTCACCACGCGCAGGCCCAGGGCCCGGGCCACCCCCTTGCCGGTGTCGAGCGTCTTGCCGCCGCCCACCGCCACCACCACCGCCGGCTCGAGCGTGCGGGCCTGCTCGGCCAGCGACGCGATGCGCTCGGCCGTGACCTCGCCGGTGCAGGCGATCACCGTGGCCGCCACGTTGGCCTCGGAGAGGGCGCGGAGCACCCGCGACGAGAGGGCGTGGAACAGGGCCGCGTCGATGAGCACGGCCGCGCCGGGGGCGCCACCGGGGGCGCCGTCCGTGCGGACGTAGGCCCCGAGGTGGTCGAGCGCGCCCGGGCCCTGCACGTAGCGGCAGGGGCCGGCGAAGACGCGCACCCCGGCGGGGGCCCCGGCACCGTCATCGGCCCCGGCCGTCATCCGGGCTGCCCGAGGCCGTCCGACCACTCGCCGTCGACCACGGCGCGGGCGAGCCCGTCCACGTCGATGCCGTAGCGCGCCTCGAGGTACGCCTGCGACCCGCAGTCGTGGAACATGTCGGCCAGCCCCACCCGCAGCACCGCCGGCCGGCGGGCGCTCCGCCGGTAGAGGGTCTCGAGGACCAGCGACCCCAGGCCGCCGTTGCGCAGGTGGTTCTCGGCGGTGACCACCCGGGGCACCTCCTCGCAGAAGGCGGCGACCGACGCCGCGTCGAAGGGCTTGATCGTGGGCACGTGCAGGACCCCGCAGGAGACGCCGGCCGCCGCCGCCCGGTCGGCCACCTCCAGCGCCCGGGCGGTCATGACGCCGGTCGACACCACGCCCACGTCGGTGCCTTCACGGAGCACGCGCGCCACCCCCACCTCGAACCGGTAGCTCCCCGGGTCGAGCACCACCGGCACCCTGCCGCGGAGGTTGCGCACGTAGAACGTGCCGCGGGTCCCGGCCGCCGCCGTGACCACCTGCCGCAGCTCCACGGCGTCGCACGGGTCGACCACGCACACCCCGGGGATCCGGCTGGTGACCGCCAGATCCTCGATCGCCTGGTGGGTGCCGCCGTAGGGGTTGACCAGCCCCGGCGACCCGCCCATCACCTTGACGTCGGCCCGGCTGTGGGCGCAGGCGATGGCGAGGAAGTCGAGGGCGCGCCGGGTCAGGAACGCCGAGTAGGTGGCCACGAAGGCGGTCCTGCCCGCCTTGGCCAGCCCGGCGCCCACCATGACCGCGCTCTGCTCGGCCATGCCCACGTTGAAGAACCGCTCGGGGTAGGCCTCCTTGAACGGGCCGATGTCGCTGTAGCGGCCCATGTCGGCGGTGACCCCCACGAGATCCTCCCGGGTGGCGGCCAGGTCCTTCAGGGCGTTGCCGAAGGGCGCCACCTCGTAGGGCCCCTCGACCTCGGCCACGTCGCCCATGGACCCGCTCCGGCCGGCCGCCTCAGCCACGGGACGCCTCCAGCTCGTCGAGGAGGCGGGACCACTCGTCGTCGCCCACGCGCACGAAGTGGGCCCGCTCTCGGGCCTCGAGGGTGGGGACCCCGTACCCCGGCGTGGTGCGGGCCACCACCACCTTGGGTCCCGACCGGCCGCGCAGCTCGTCGAACGCCGCCACCAGCGCCGCCACGTCGTTCCCGTCCACCTCCACGGCGTGCCAGCCGAAGGCGCGCCACTTGGCCGCTACCGGCTCGATGTCGATCACCATCGGCCCGTCCGCCTGGATGCCGTTGCAGTCGGCCACCGCCCAGAGGTTGTCCAGGCGGAAGCTGGCCCCGGCCATCGCCGCCTCCCACGTGGACCCCTCCTGCAGCTCGCCGTCGGAGAGCTCCACGATCACCCTGGCCGGCAGCCGGTCGAGGCGGAAGGCGAGCGCCATGCCCACCCCCTGGCCGAGGCCGTGGCCGAGCGACCCCGAGGTGATCTCCACCCCCGGGGTCTCGTCGAAGGTGCTCATGGGGAGGGCGCTGCCGTTCAGCGCGTAGGTGGCCAGATCCCCGTCGCTGAACACCCCGAGCTCGCCCAGCACGGCGTAGAGGGCGATCGAGTAGTGCCCGGTGGAGAGGATGAAGCGGTCGCGGTCGGGGGCGTCGAGGTGGGCCGGGTCGAAGCGCAGCTCCCGGAAGTACACGGTGCTGAGGATGTCGGCCACGCCGAGGCCCTGGGCGATGTAGCCCTCGCCCTTGTCGGCGGCCATCCGCAGCATGCGGCGGCGGAGGAAGTGGGCGATGGTCTCCAGCTCCTCCACGCTCCGCTCGGTGCCGATGGTGGAAGGGGTCATGTCGCTCCTCGTGGGTGTCGGTGGCCCGGCATCTCGGTCAGCCGGCGCCGGGAGCGGGGGTGGTGCCGGCGCCGGCCCGCCGGATGCGGCGGCGGAGCGCCGCCTCGCGCACCACCTCGGCGGTCACCTGCCAGGCGGCGCCGGTGTAGACGAGGATGGCCACGAGGGTGAGCGCGCCGGCCAGCACGTAGCTGAGGCCGTTGCTGAGGTTCAGCACGCTGGGGAGCGCCTCGGAGAGCGCCAGCAGCAGGGCGCCCACGAGGCAGCCCACGAAGCTGCCGCGGCCGCCGAGCAGGCTGGCGCCGCCCAGGATGGGCGCGGCCACCGCCAGGAGGGTGAACTGGTTGCCGACCGTCGAGTCGCCCACGCCCACCTGGACGGCCAGGAGGATCCCGGCCACCGAGGCCAGGACGGCGCATCCCACGTAGGCCAACTGCCGCTGGCGCGGGGTGTTCTCGCCCAGGCGGAAGGCGAGGACGGCGTCGAGCCCCACCGCCCGGAGCCGCAGGCCGCGGCCGGTGGAGCGCAGCAGGACGTCGCACAGCACGAACACCGCCACCACCACGATGAGGGGGACCGGGACCGGCCCCACGCTGGTGGTCAGCGCGCTGATCACGGCGGCGTTGATGGTGCCGCCCGGCGTGGGCCGGAGGGTGAGGCCGAGGCCCTGGAGGATGCCGAGGGTGGCGATGGTGGCGATGACGGCGGGTATCCGGAGCTTCTCCACGATGAAGGCGTTGGCCGCCCCCACGGCGATCCCGATGCCCAGGGACAGCAGGAGGCACAGCAGGAGCCCGGCCACCGTGCCCTGGGACGCGAAGAGGAACGAGAGGACGGCCACGGTCAGGCCCATGGTGGCGCCGATCGAGACGTCGATGGTGCCCGAGAACATCACCAGGAACTCGGCGCCGGCCACCACGGCCAGCGGGAGGGTGAGCAGGAGGACGTTGTTGATGCTGGCCGAGCTGAGGAAGGAGCTGGCCTGGCTCTGGGTGTAGCCCCCGATGGCCAGCAGCACGAGGATCACGAGGCCGAGCCGGAGCGAGTCCTGGCTGAAGCGGCGGCTGCGCCGGCGGTGGTGGACGGCCCGGCCGGCGGCGCCCGCCTCCCGGCCTGCTGCCTCCGGGTGGGCCGGGTCCCCGCCGGCTCCCTCCTGTCCGGCCCCCTCCCCCCCGGGCGCCTCCTGCCCGGCGACGGTGAAGGCGCCGATGATGCGCTCCTCCGTGGCCACCTCCCCCTGGATCTCGGCGACCGCCGTCCCGCGGGAGAGCACCACCACGCGGTCGCAGAGGCCGGCCAGCTCGGCGGCGTCCGACGAGAGCACCACCACGGCCCGGCCCTCCCGGGTGGCACTACGGAGCAGGTGGTAGATGTCGATCCGGGAGCGCACGTCCACGCCCTTCGTGGGCTCGTCCACCAGCAGGACGTCGGGCCTGGTGACCAGGACTCGGCTCAGGGCGACCTTCTGCTGGTTGCCGCCGGAGAGCGAGGTCACCGGGTCGGCGGTGCTGCCCAGCCGGATGCCGAAGGTGCCGACGCTGCCCTCGGCCTGCTCGCCCTCGCGGCGGAAGCCGAGGTACCCGAGGTGGGAGAGGTTCTTCAGCACCCCGGCCACCAGGTTCTCCCGGATGGAGAGGGAGGGGAAGAGCGACTCCTGCCGCCGGTCGCTGGACAGGTACGCCACCCCGGCCTTCCGGGCGGCCTCGAACCCGCCGATCCGCGTCCCACCGATCACCAGCGATCCCGAGGCCAGGCCCACGGCGCTGAGCGCCTGCAGCAGGCCGAGCTGGCCGTTGCCGTCGGCGCCCGCCAGGCCCACGACCTCGCCCCGCCGCACCGTGAGGTCGACCGGCCCGTAGGTGGTGCCGCGCAGGCCGCGGGCCACCAGCACCTCCTCGCCCAGCTCGCCCGGCGCGGCACGGCGGGGGAACTCCACTGTCACGTCGGTGCCGGCCATGCGCTGGACCAACTGCTGGGAGGTCACGGCGGCCGTGGCGCTCGTGCCCTGGTACTGGCCGTCCCGCAGCACCGAGATGCGGTCGGCCACGCGGAAGACCTCGGAGAGGCGGTGGGTCACGAAGAGGACGGCCGTGCCCTGGTCGGCGGCCTTGCGCATCAGGTCGAGCGCCACGTCCACCCCGGGCGCGTCGAGGCTGGAGGTGGCCTCGTCCAGGAGCAGGATCCGGGGGTTGGCCGTCAGCGCCCGCACGATGTCCAGGAGCTGGGCGTCGCCCGGGGGGAGCGCGCGGGCGGGCTCGCCGGGATCGAGCCGTGTGAGCCCGTAGCGGGCCAGCCGCTCGGCGGCCCACGAGTCGACCCTGCCGAAGGACGGCCGCTGCCCGCGGGGGGTGCCGAGGTAGAGGTTGTGGGCCACCGACAGGTCGGCGATGAGGGTGCCGTCCTGGAACACCGTGAGCACGCCCGCCCGCTGGGACTCCCACGGCGCGAACCGCCGCAGGGGCACCCCGCCGATGCGTACCGTCCCCTGGTCCGGGCGCACGGCGCCGCTCACGATCCCGACGAGCGTGGACTTGCCCGACCCGTTCTCGCCCACCAGGGCGTGCACCTCCCCGGCCCGCAGCTCGAGGGAGAGCGGGCGCAGGGCGTGCACCGGGCCGTAGGTCTTGGCCACCCCGTCCACGGACAGGTCGGACCCGGGCCCCCCGGCGGGCGCCGGCGGCACGGGGGTCTCCTGCTCCTGGGACTCAACGGTGCTCAACGGGCTCCCGTCCATCGTCGTGCCTGCTCCGTGTGCCGTTGCTGCGTGCCGGCCGCTGCGGGACCGGGCCGGGGCGGGGGGGTGCCGCCGGCCCGGTCCCGCGTGCGGTCCTACGATGTGCCGCCTGTGGCGCTCAGCATCCTGGTCGTGAGTGTCGACGGGACCAGTGCCGAGGTGCCCGGGTAGCCGGCCGGGGCCGACGGTGTGCACATCGACACCTTCGCCTGGACGAACGGCTGCGGGTAGAGGACGGCCTGGTTGACCTTCTTGCCCTGCTCCTTCATGAGCGTGGCCGTCACCGACACCCGCGCCGCCCAGTTGAGGGCGTTGGTGATGTAGAGCGGGAACTTTGTCTTCTGCAGCAGGCACACCGTGGAGTTGTTGGTGGTCCAGGTGATGATGGCCGGCACGGTCTTGCCGGCGGTGTTGTACGCCTGGACGATGTTGGGCACCGGTGTGGAGTAGCTGTAGAGGATGGCCTTGGCCGGCTTGCCCGAGGCGATGAGGGCCGAGGCCGCCTTGCCGGCGCCGGCCGGGGTCCATGTGGTGGTGGCGTTGAACACCGAGTTCACGCCGGCCTTGGTGGCGCACTTCTGCCAGCCGGCGTCCTCCGGGTTGCCGGCCACGCCGGTGAAGTAGGCCACCGGCGCGTTGCCCACCACCTTCTTGGTGATCTTGGCCATTGTCTTGCCGGTCTTGCAGATTGTCGGCTGGACCCTGGCCGAGATGGCCGTGGTGGGTGCTGTTGTGGCCGGGCCCACGTAGGTGGAGATGAAGGCGCCGTCCCGCTGCGCCGCCTCGAAGGCGGGGTAGGCCGCCGACCCGAATGTGTTGTAGGCGACGATCATCTTGGCGCCCTCGGCCACCAGCTCACGGATGTTGGACTCGAAGGTGGAGAGGTCCCCCTGGGCGTTGGTGAAGATGTACTTGCCGATCTGCGGGTACTCCATGGCCTGCAGGATGGCGTTCATCTTGGCGAAGGCCCGCCAGGTGTTGATGTCGTTGCCGTCCGCCTGGCCGAGCACCAGCTTGCCCTTGCCCAACGTGCAGGAGGTCGCCTTCCAGCACGCGAAGGCCTTGTTCAACTGGGCCTTGGTGAGCGGCTTGGAGGCCGTTGTGAGCGCCTGCTTCATGACCGACGGCAGCTTGCTGGCGGGGTACGGGGTGCCGAGCGCCTGGGTGACGGTCTTCTCCAGTGTGCCGTTGCCCTTTGTGCCCGAGGCGCCCGCCGCGGCCACCGAGACCGTGCCGACGGACGCCACGCTGACGCACACCGCCGCCGCGATCGTTGCGAACCACGTTCGCCTGCCTCGTGCGATGCCGTTCTTCATGTCGCTCCTTTGTCGTTGGTTGTCGGGGTTCGTTGCGATCACTCGTGGGCCACGGGGATGCCGCCGG
>JBOGGH010000090.1:0-7782 GCA_050743905.1 Acidimicrobiales bacterium | reverse complement strand
CCCTCCTGCTGGGGCGGCACGCCGCCGCCGTCCGGGCCGCCGGGCGCGCCGTCGCCTCGCCGTGGACCGCGTTCCTGGCCTTCAACGGGGCCATGGTGCTCTGGCACATGCCGGGCCCGTTCGACCTCGCGCAGACCAACGCGTTCGTCCACACATGGCTCATGTACGGGAGCCTCTTCGCCACCGGTGTCCTCTTCTGGATGCAGATCATCCCCTCGCACCCCTTCCGGCCGTGCGCCAGCGCGGCATGGCAGATAGGGGCGATCATCGGCACCAACGTCATCATGTTCGTCCTCGCCATGGCCATGAGCATCCTCACGCAGCAGTCGTGGTACGACGTCTACGCCAACGTCCCCGGCGTCACGCTGTCGCCCTTCGCCGACCAGCAGATCGGCGCGGCGATCCTGTGGGTGTGCGGCGACTTCTGG
This sequence comes from Acidimicrobiales bacterium, assembly GCA_050743905.1. GTDB lineage: Bacteria > Actinomycetota > Acidimicrobiia > Acidimicrobiales > RAAP-2 > JBOGGH01. Next base: position 7,354 of record JBOGGH010000090.1, on the reverse strand, counting down.
GCGGTGCCGGCACTGATCCTCGTGATCAAGCGCGCCGTCGACCAGCAGGGCAGCCTCTCCGACGTGCTCGAGTCGATCGTCCACCGCTCGCCCGGCCCCGGGGACGACCTGTGGCCGGTGGTGCCGGGCCCCGGCAACGGCCGTCTGCCCGAGCGCTGAGCGCCGGCCCCACCGCCCTCGCGTGACCGGCTGGTGGCGCCGTGGTTGCGGGGGAATGGCGAGAACCGTTGACGGCGCGGCCGGCCGGACGTAATGTCGTCCACGCAAGACGCAGTGCCAGGTGGTCGTGGCCCGAGCGGTGGGATCGGTGCCGGGGGTGACCACCGGGTGGACGGTCGAGGTCGCAACCTGGTGCGGCCGGAGGGGAGGGAGAGCGCGCGATGTCCCGGCCGAGTCGGGTGGCGATCGTCCTCTCGATGCTCGCGGTCGTGGTGGCCCTCGTGGTGTTCGCCGCCATGGCGTTCGTTGGCAGCACCCCACCCACCGTGGACCTGGCCACCGGGCACCGGCCCGGGCAGCCGGTCAACCTCGTCATCCAGACGGTGCCGGCGATGGGCTACACAGCCCACCCCGGCTGGGTCTCCTACCTGGTGCGGGACCCCGACGGCCAGTGGATCCACACCACGCTGTGGCAGCTCCCGGCCCACACCCGGATCAACGTCACCGAGTACCAGTACGACTCGGGGAGCCCGCTCCGTAACCAGTACTTCGGGCGGGTGACGGGCACCATCGGTCGGGACGCCACGCTGACAGGCCGGCGGTTCTCCGTGCTCAACTCCTACAAGACGGGGATCGGCCACACCTTCACCATCCCCTCCCTGGACATCAGCGTGCCGCTCGCCGGCGTCTCCACAACAGCCAAGAACCAGTGCCCGGGCGCTCCCTGCCACCTGAACAGCGCCCACCACGTGGTGCGCTTCTCCTTCATGACCCCGGGCGTGGGACAGTACCGCTGGCAGTGCTTCGTGCCCTGCGGGGGCGGCTTCGTCTTCGGCAACGGCGGGCCGATGTCCACGGTCGGCTACATGGGCGGCTTCCTGAAGGTGGTCGCGTGAGCGCCCAGGCCGGCGGCGAGGTGCAGGCGGGCGCGGCCGGCGGGGGCGACGGCGCCGGGCCGAGCGCCGGCCGGGGCACGGAGCCCCACCACTTCTGGCGCCTGATCGCGCTGTGGGTGGTGCTCTCGGCGATCGCCGACCCGCTCTACTACTACCTGGCCGGACCGCACATCCCCCCGGGCACCATGACCTCGTCGGCCAGCGGCGGGCAGTTCGACTTCAACGTGCTGTTCATCGCCGCCATCCCCGTGGTGCTGGCCGTGTGGATCTACCTGGCCTACGCCGTCATCACGTGGCGCGCCTCGCGGCCCGGGCTGGCCGAGCCCGAGGGCGGCCCGAGGGCCAGGAGCAACCTGGCGCTGCAGATCGGCTGGATCGCCGTCTCCACCGCGCTGGTGATCTTCCTCTTCGTCTTCGGCACCTACGAGCTGATCGTGCCGGCCGGCGCCGGCGGCGGCGAGGGCCCGAACCCGGTGTGGAAGCCGGCCGCCAAGGAGGTCCTGCCCGTCCAGGTGATCGCCCAGCAGTGGCGGTTCACCTACCGCTACCCGACGTTCGGGGGCATGGAGACCAGCGACCTCGTGATCCCGGACCACACCACGGTCGCCTTCCACGTGACCTCGCTGGACGTGATCCACGACTTCTGGGCGTACCAGCTCAACGTCAAGGCCGACGCCAACCCGGGCGTGGACAACGTGGCCTACACCACCACCAGCCAGCTCGGGAACTTCGTGGTCCGCTGCGACGAGCTCTGCGGCCTGTGGCACGGCGCCATGTACGACTACGGCAAGGTGATGAGCCAGGAGGGCTTCGAGCACTGGGCCCGGAGCACCCGGCTGCAGGTCGCCACAAACACCAGGCACCTGCCGCCGTTCGCCTGGACCTACGTCCCGGACGCCAACACAGCCACAGGCGGCCCCTACACACCGACACAGGATCCCTACAGCCACGTGGAGAAGTACGGTGCCGTCCCGGCGAAGGCCACAGGATGACCGGGCAGTGAGACGCGGCGTCGGGAACCCGGCCGAGAGCGCGGGAAGCTGCCCGCGTCCCGCGGGAGCACCAGGAAGCGAGGTCGGCTAGCCGATGGCCCTGGACATCGCCCAACCCACGGACCTGGGGCGCGGGGGCGCCGCCGGGCCGCCGCCGAGCGGCGTCAGGCGCCGGCCGGCGTGGCTGTCCCAGCACATCGGCACGGCGGCCGTGCTCGCCGTGGGGGGCTACGCGCTCGGCCACTGGCTGGGCAACGTCATCGCCAGCGGGTTCGCCAACGTGCAGACAAGCGGCGAGAACGACGTGGCCATCGTGCTCGGTCTCGCCCTCGGGGTGCTCGGGTGGCTCGCCGGCATCGGCGCGCTCAACTACCCGCTGGCCAAGATCGCGGGGCGCGAGCCGCAGCCGTCGGATCTCACCACGAGCTGGACCCGGTACCTCAGGCTGACCCAGGACCACAAGGTCGTGGGGATGCAGTACCTCGTCGGGGTGCTCATCTTCCTCTTCACCGGCGGCCTGCTGGCCATGGGCATCAGGACCGAGCTGCTCGACCCGGTCAACCACATCTTCGGCCCGGGCACCTACATCGCCGTGGTGGGCGAGCACGGCTCGATCATGATGATGATGGCCTCCTCGCTGGTCATCGGTCCGCTCGGCAACTGGCTGGTGCCGCTGATGATCGGGTCGCGACGCATGGCCTTCCCCAGGGTGGAGTCGTTCTCCTTCTGGATCTTCAGCGCCGGCTACCTGGTGATCCTCACCGCCCTGCCCCTGGGCGGCTTCCCCACCGGGTGGACCGGGTACGCACCGCTCCAGACCCAGTCCAGCGGCGGCATGGACTCGTACCTGGTGGGCTTCGCGATCATCGGCATCGGGATGATCACCGCCGGCTTCAACCTGGCGGCCACCATCATCTGCTACCGGGCGCCGGGCATGACGTGGGGCCGCACCCCGATCTTCGTCTGGTCCATCCTGGCCACCACGTCGCTCCTCACCCTGGCCACCCCCACGTTGGCCGCGGCCTGCCTCTTTGGCGTCCTCGACCGCACCGCCCTGACCGCCTTCTTCGTGAACTACCGCGGAGGCAGCTCGTACCTCTGGGAGAACCTCTTCTGGTTCTTCGGGCACCCCGAGGTCTACATCATGGCGCTGCCAGGCTTCGGCATCGTGGGCGAGATCCTGCCCGTCTTCACCCGAAAACCGCTCTTCGCCTACCGCGTGGGCGCCGCCGGGATGATGGGCGTGGCGCTGCTGTCCTTCTTCGTCTGGCAGCACCACCTCTTCCAGAGCGGCATCAACCCGGACATGCGGCCGCTCTTCATGCTCACCACCGAGCTGATCTCGATCCCCACCGGTTTCATCTTCCTGGTCGGGATGGGAACGCTGTGGAAATCGAAGATCCGCTTCGAGGTCCCGATGCTGTTCTGCCTCGCCATGTACTTCAACTTCCTCATAGGCGGGATCACGGGCGTCTTCCTGTCTGACGTGCCGGTGGACGTGACCGTGCACGGGAGCTTCTTTGTGCTGGCCCACTTCCACTACACGATCATGGGCGGCCTCGTCTTCGCCTTCTTCGGCGGCGTCTACTACTGGACCCCGAAGATGACGGGGAAGACCCTCAACAAGAAGCTGAGCAAGCTCCACTTCTGGACGATGTTCGCCTTCTTCAACCTCACGTTCTTCCCCATGTTCCTGATCGGCCTGCTCGGCCAGCCGCGCCGGGTCTTCGAGTACGCCAGCAACCTGCAGGTGCTGAACGACTTCTCCTCGGTCAGCGCCTTCTGCCTGGGCGCCTCGTTCCTGATCTTCGTGTTCAACTTCGTGTGGTCGGTGTTCATCGACCCCAAGCCGGCGACATCGAACCCCTGGCACTCGCGTGGGCTGGAGTGGCAGACGCCCACGCCGGTGCCCTCGTACAACTTCGAGCGCATCCCGGTGGTGCTGAGCGACCCCTACCACTACGGCGAGCCCGGCGCCGTGCCCGTCGCCGACCTGGCCGCACCGAGCCTGGTCGGCGCCGGCGCCGGGACCGGGGAGCAGGTGTCGCCGCACAGCCTGTCGTCGCCCGACCAGGTCGAGGACTTCGACCCGCGCCCACCCATCGAGTGAGGAGCAGGACGTCATGACCCAGGCCCAGGCCCACGAGCCGGAGCTGGTGGAGACCCCGGAGGAGATCGCCTACGAGCTGCGCGCCGCCGAGAGCGCGCTGTGGACCGGCGGGCGCATCCTGATCGCCATCTTCGCCTTCTTCTTCGCCTCGCTGGCGTTCGCCTACTTCTACCTGCGCTCCGCCAACAGCGAGGAGCTGTGGCGGCCGCATGGGATGACCGCACCCACCGCCACCGGCGCGGCGATCATGGCCGTGACCGTGGCGGCGGCGCTGCTGATCATGTACGGGCAGAGCCGGCTGCGGAAGGGGGTCACGGTGGACTGGGAGGTGTCCGGCTGGGTGGCCCTGGCGGGGGTGCTGCTGGCGGTGGCCCTCCAGATCTGGGAGCTGACCGACCTCCCCTTCTACCCGGGCGCCAGCGGCTACGCGTCGTGCTTCGTGGGCTGGGGGGCCATGAACATCCTCCTGCTCCTGTGCGGGGCCTACTGGATCGAGACGCTCCTGGCGAGGGCGCTCCGCCTGCGGCGGGCGGTGGCCCAGGACGGTGGCGCGGCACAGTCCACCCTGCCCGCCGCCCGCACGTTCCGGATCAACGTGGAGGCCTGCACCTACTTCTGGGGGTTCATCGCCCTCGTGGGCATCTTCTTCTGGGTCTTCTTCTACGTGGTGTGAGGTGGCCGGCGTGTCGTGGCAGCATGTGGAGGGGGAGCGGGGCGTGACGGGGCGAGAGACGAGGAGCGGCCGGTGCTAGGGACGGACACCTACCTCGGGGCGCAGCTCCTCACGTTCGCCATCCCGCTGGGCACCCTCTTCGTGGTGGGGCTCTGGATGTTCTTCCAGCGCCGTCCCAACGACTAGCCGGCCCGCCGCAGGGGGCCAGCCGGCGCTCGTGGCCGAGCGCCTCAGACCGTGGTGCCTGGGTGCCGCCGTGGTGGTGCTGGTGGCCGCCGTGGTGCCCCCGGTCCTCACCGAGGCCCGGCGGTACGAATTCGTCCAGGCGGTGCAGTTCGTGCTGCTGGCCCTGGCGCTGCCGGCCCTGGTGGTCCTCGGCGCCCCCTGGGCCCGCCTCCGGCTGGCCGCCCGCCCGGGAGACGAGCCGCGCCTGCTGGACCGGTGGGCGGCGGCGAGGGCCCGCCACCCCGAGCTCCGGCGGGCCCTGGCCTTCCTCCTGCCCGAGCTGGCGGTGGTGGTGGCCTGGCGGACCCCCGGCGCGGTGGACGCCCTCAGCCGGCACCCCTGGCTGCTGGCGGTGGAGGCGGCGACCCTGGCCGCGGCGGGCGTGGGCTCCTGGCTCGAGCTGGTCCCCTCCCCGCCCCTCGCCCCGCGCACCCCCCGCCCCTGGCGCGCCGTCCAGGCGGCGGTCGCCATGTGGCTGGTGTGGATCCTGGCCTACGCCCTCGGTTTCTCACGGGTCTCGTGGTTCCACGCCTACCACCACGCCGGCGGGCTGAGCACCTCGGCGGACCAGCAGATCACCACGGCCGTGCTCTGGCTCAGCGCCGCCGCCGCCTTCCTGCCGGTGGTCTTCTGGGACCTCCTCCAGTGGCTGAAGCACGACGACGACCCGGACACCGAGCTGTACCGCCTGGTCCGCTCGGAGCGGCGGGCGGAGGTGCGGCGGACACCGCCCCAGGACGGCACGCAGGGCCGGGCGTCCTGAGCCCGGGGCTCAGGAGCCGGCGGAGCTGCCGGACCCGCCGCCACCGCCGGAGCCGCCATCGCCCGGCACGGGCAGGCGGGGGAGGTCCGGCCGCGAGAGCCGTGCCCCGAGGACGTGCTCCGCCGCCGTGACGTCCGCCTCCGCCTTGGCCCGGTCGGAGGCCAGGAGGCGCTCCTCCCTGGCCAGCCGTGCCCGGGCCCCGGCGTCGCCGGGGTGGGCGGTGAGGGCCTGGATCTGCTCGATGGCCGCCAGGGCGTCCGAGGTGACCCACAGGGTCACCGTGTTCACCACGTCGCCTATGTCCCGGCCGGCCGCCGAGCCCGGCGTTGTGATTGTGGCCAGGGCGAAGATTGTGGAGTTGGTGAACGAGCAGGCCGACTGGTCGTCCGTCATCATCCTGGGGATCCGCGCCTTGTCGTCGGCCGAGACCCACGGCTTGGACTCGTCGGCGTAGAGCTGGAACGTCTCCTTGACGGCGAAGGTGCATGGATGGACGTCCGTGTTGACCGCCTTGACCACGGCGTCCGCCGAGGCGGCCTGCTGCCGGGGCGAGGCGTGTTGGGGCAGGTCGGTGACCACGGTGACCACCACCAGTACCGCCACCACGCCTGCCGCCAGTACCCCCCGGCGCCGGTACCAGGGCCGGGCCTTGCCGGCCCCGGGGTCGGGCGAGGGCCCGGGCCCGGGACCGCTCACGGTGCGGGTGTGGCGGCCAGTTGCGCCGCGTAGGTGGCGATCCCCTGGGCGAACCGTGTCACGTCCTTGGCCGGGAGCGAGTAGACGCCGGCCCGGCTCTCGTCGGCGAAGGGCGTGGCCCGCCACGCCAGCTTCCCGTTGGGGCGCACGAAGAAGAGCGTGTCGTTGTGCGAGACCGTCCGGGTGCTGGGCTGGACGGTGATGCTCACCCCGTAGGCCTTCCACACCTGGTTGAGCTGGTGCACCGAGCCGGTGGCGAACTGCCAGTTGGCCAGGGTGGGCAGTGTGGTCATGGTGGCGACGGGCGCCGTGGTGGTGCCCCGCAGGTCGAGCGGGTCCGTGTTCACCGTGACGAAGCTGACCGGCACCGGCGTGGACCCGAGCAGGGCGTCGGCCTTCACGAGCTCCTGGGCCAGCACCGGGCAGATGTCGTCGCAGGCGGCGTCGGCGAAGGTGAGGACCACCACCTGGCCACGGAGGCCGGAGAGCGACACCGGCTGGCCGCCCGCGCCGGTCAGCGTGAAGTCCGTGGCCGGGCGTGTCCCTTCTGTGGTGAGGCCGAGGAACGCCGGCATCGGCGCCTGCACCTCGGGGTGGCCTGTGGACGGGACCGTCGCCGGCGTCACCTTCCCGGCCGGCGGGCCGGTGGTGGTGGTGAGCTGTGTTGTGGATGTGGCCACTGTGGCCGAGGCGGCGCCGCTCGTGGCGAAGACGTGGTCCAGCAGCGTGCCGCCGAGCCCGAGGACCAGGACGGCGGCGACGATCCAGTAGACCGCGGTGCGGGAGACCTTGGGCGCGCCGGCGGCGAAGGCGGCGGCCCGGTCGACCGGGGGCGAGCCG
>JBOGGH010000089.1:0-7839 GCA_050743905.1 Acidimicrobiales bacterium | reverse complement strand
GCGCCGCAGTGGGCCAGCATGCGCTCGACCTCCGCCGGTCCCAGGCGGGCGTTGAGGGGCACGGCCACGGCGCCGGCGCGGTGGACCGCCGCGTAGGCCACGAGCCAGCGGAGGGCGTTGGCCGGGCCCAGGTGGACGGCCACCCGGTCGTCCGGGGCGATCCCCGCCGCCACCAGGCCGCGGGCCAGCCGGTTGGCCTGGCCGTCCCAGTCGGCGAAGGTCATGGCCCCGCCGTCGACCACCGAGTAGGCGACCTCGTGGGGGTAGGTCTCGGCCATGACCCGGAGGGTCTCGGGGAGGAGCACCGCCTGGTCCTTCAGGATCCGGCCGCGGAGCCGGGGATCCCCGCCCGCCCTGCCGACGACCACTGCCGGACCTGCTGCATCCTGCTTCCCGCCCCTTCCGGCCGCTCCCGCCCCCGGCACCATGATGACACCGGTGTCAGGTTCAGCAGCATGGCCGATGGCCCGGGACGGGTCAACATGGCCGGCCTGGGCTGCGTGCCGCGCGCCGGACCGCCGCCTCGAGGTGCGGCAGCGCCTCGCGCCAGTCGGCCACGATGCCGACGTCCGTGTGGTGGAACACCGGCGCGTCCGGGTCGAGGTTGACGGCGAGGACCGTGCCCGCCGAGCGGACGCCGGCCATGTGGTTGAGCTTGCCGCTCAGCCCGACAGCCACGTAGAGGCGGGGGGAGATGCTGCGCCCCGTGATCCCCACCTGGCGGGCCCTGGGCGCCCACCCGCGGTCGGTGACCTTCCGGGTGGCCGCCAGCTCGGCCCCGAGCAGCGCGGCGAGCGGGCCGAGGCGCTCGTACTCCTCCGGCGCCACGCCGGTGCCCACGCCGATGACCGCCTCGGCCCGGGCCAGGACTTCCACGTCGTCGTCCCGCCGGGTGTCGCACACCTCCACCCGGCCCCGGCGGGGCACGGCGAGCGTGGTGCAGCGGGCCACGTGGTTCCGGGGAGGCGGCACGGGCAGCACCCCGGGCCGCACCGTGGCCATCTGGAGCGGCGAGGTGCAGGTGACGTCGGCCACCAGCGCGCCGGCGAAGGCCGGCTTGGCGGCCACCAGCCGGCCGCCGGCGACCTCCAGGCCCACGGCGTCCCCCACCAGCCCGGCACCGAGCGCGGCCGCCACCCGCGCCGCCACCTCCCGGCCGAACGAGGTGCTCGGCGCGAGGAGCGCCCACGGCCGCTGCTCCCCCGCCCAGGCGCGGACCGCCGTCGCCACGTCCTCGGCCACGGCCGACCCCACGAGGTCCACGAGGTCGTCGGCGCCGAGGGAGCCGGCGGTCTCGGCGGGGCTGGCGGGGGCCCGGTGGTGGGCGGCGGGTGCCTGGTCGGCGGCGGGCGCTTCCAGCGCCCCATCCGAGGCCAGCGCCGCCACCCGGCCGCCGATCTCCCGGGCCAGGCGTGCCGCGGCGCCCAGCAGCTCGGCGCCGATCGCCGCGCGGCCCGGCTCCAAGACCACCGCCACAATCGGGCCGGTGCCAGGTTCGGCTGGCGGGAGCGATGCGGGCGGTCCGGGAGGAGCGGTCGGCGCGGGCGGCGGGCCGGGCGAGGGGCGCGACCCTCCGGCGGTGTGGTCCGCCGCGGCGGTGTCGCCCGGGGCGGCGGTGTCGCCCGGAGAAGCGGGCGCGGGATCGAGGGCGCCGCGCCGCTGCAGCTCGGCCACGGCCTCGGCCACCTGACCTGCGACGTCGCCGGCCAGCACCCGCCGCGCCCGGTGGTGGTCCACCGACCTCACGGCGCCCACCCGGGTGGGGCTGCCGGCCTGGCCCCAGGGGCCCGGTCCGAGGTCGGCGGCGGACAACCGCCGGAGCTGCGCCGCCGGGACCTCGGCGCGCCGGTCCGGCGGCACCTTGCAGGGATCGCAGAGCCGCTCGGCCACGGAGAGCACGGCCGGCAGCGCCAGGCGCACCTCCTGCCAGCCGTCGTCCTGCTCGAGCCGGAGGTCGAGCACGCCGCCGACGAGCGACAGCTCGCGGACGGCACCGGCGAACGGGAGCCCCGTGAGCTCGGCGAGCACCGGTCCCACCTGGCCCGTCTCCCCGTCCAGCGAGCTCCGCCCCGCGAGCACGAGGTCGAAGGGTCCCTCCAGCGCCACGGCGGCGGCCAGGGCCCTCGCCGTGGCCAGGGTGTCCGAGCCGGCGAAGTCGGGGTCGCAGAGGTGGACGCCGCAGTGCGCCCCCCAGGCCACGGCCTCGCGGAGGACGTCCTCGGCGGGGGGCGGTCCGAGCGTGAACACCGTGCAGGTGCCACCCGTCGCCTGCGCCAGCGCCGTACCCTCGGCCACGGCTCGCCGGCAGAAGGCGTTCATCTCGTGCGCCACGCCCCCGCGCCGGAGCCGGCCGTCGCCATCCAGCTCCAGGGCGTCCGTCACGGGCACCTGCTTGACCAGGGCCGCCACGCGCAGCGGCCTCGCCAGCACCCGGCTGTCGCCGCCCTCCGCTCCGACTTCCTGGGCCACGCGCGCCTCTCGCTCCGTCCGTCCTGCCGGCTCCCCCGGTGGCCCGGGGCCGGGTCAGGCTACCTGTGGGCCCGAACGGCTCCACCGGCTCAACCGACCCGTCCCGATCAGGCCGGGCGGCGGAGGGGCCGAGCGGCGGAGAGCGGCCCGCGCCGTCGCCTACACTGCACGGTGCGCCTCTAGCTCAACGGCAGAGCAACGGACTCTTAATCCGCAGGTTGGGGGTTCGAATCCCCCGGGGCGCACCAGTGACGCGTCCACCGTCGACGCCGGTTCATCCTCCCGGCCGGGTCTGGCACGCGAGCCGCGGTTTCCTGTCCATCCTCGAAACAGCGCAGCGCGCCGTCCTCCATGCCTGGACACCGGCATGGACATACAATAGGGCAACGAGATGGACAAAATAGACTAGAGATAGTATTCTTGGCGTGTGCGCAGGTACGAGAAGACGCACCCGTGGATCACCTTCCAGGCGACCCACGTCAACGACGTGCTTCCCCGGCACTGGATGCTCGTTGGGGAGGCGAAGTCGAAGTGCCAGCACCTGGCCGGCACGCCGCTGAAGCCGGACGTCGCCAGCGACCTCTACACGGTGACGCTCGTGAAGGGGGCCTTGGCCACCACGGCGATCGAGGGGAACACCCTCACCGAGGACCAGGTCATGGGCATCCTGAAGGGGACCTACAAGGCGCCTCCCTCCCGCCAGTACCAGGAGCAGGAGGTCCGCAACCTCTTGGACGCGCTCGACGGCCTGCAGGCCCGGATCGTGGCCGGCGAGACCATCAGGATCACCAAATCCCTCATCTGCGAGTTCGACCGCCTGGTGCTGCAGGGGACCGTCGACGGTCCCGACGTCGTCCCCGGGGAGGTCCGGACCCACTCCGTCGTGGTCGGCAGCTACCGGGGCGCCCCGGCTGAGGACTGCGACTACCTCCTCGACAGGTTGGCCGACTGGCTGGAGGGCCCCACTTTCCACAGCGACGACCAGGAGATCCAGTTCGCCCTGACCCTGGCCAAGGCGGTCTACGCCCACCTCTACCTTGCGTGGATCCACCCGTTCGGAGACGGGAACGGTCGAACGGCCCGGCTCGTGGAGTTCGTGATCCTGGCAAGCTCCGGCCTCGTCCCCGTGCCGGCGGCCCACCTCCTGTCCAACCACTACAACCTCACCCGGGACCGCTACTACCGGGAGCTCTCGCGGGCCAGCGAGGCGCGGGACGCGCTCGGGTTCCTGGTGTACGCCATCGAAGGCTTCGTGGACGGCATCCGAGAGGTCATCGACATGGTGCGAGCGCAGCAGGTCCAGATCGCCTGGGTCAACTACGTCCACGAGGTCTTCCGCGACGAGGCCCGCTCCAAGGCGAACGACCGCCAGCGGGACCTGGTCCTGGCGCTCCCGATGTGGGATGCGGTCCGTCGTGCCGATCTCAACGGGCTGAGCGCGAAGCTCGCAGGGCTCTACGCCACGGCGGGTCCCCGCACGCTGTCACGGGACCTGAACCACCTCCAGAGCCTGGGGCTCATCGCCCGAGCCGGGAGCATGGTCCGGGCGAGAGCGGACAGGATCCTGGCTTTCCTGCCGCCGATGGGCGCCCCGGAGCCGACACCGGGGGGCGGCTGGGCACCGCCGCGGCCGGGAGGAGCAGGGATCAAGCCTTCCTGAACGAGAGCGCTTGCCGCACCGCGGCGTCCTCCTTCAGGTACTGTGCGAGGGCTTTCGAGATGCTCGCACGGCAAGGAGCGGATCCGGCAGTCCGACGCCGGCGCTCCAGACGCGGCCAAGGCGGCTGGGGAAGGTCCGTACATCCCCGGGGGGAGGCAGGAAGCGTGCCATTGAGCGGTCGTCACCTCATCTCCGCCTCCGCCACCGTGCTGGCGCTCTGTGTCGTTGCCGCCGACGCCGTCTCCACCGGCAACGCCGAGCACTCAACTCCGCCAACCACCTCGGCCGTCTATGCACCGGCCGGGAACGCGACGACCGCACAGCTCTCGGAGGTCAAGGCCGATCTCGTGCACCGGTTGAGCGCCCTCGGCGCTTCCGGGCCGACCGTCGTCGTCCACGGCGACCGCATCATCGTCTCGGCCCGACGGGTCAAGCACCCGCGGCAGGACTTCCGTGCTCTCGCCACCACCGACGAGGTCTTCTTCCGCCCAGTGCTGTGTTACGCCCCGACCTACGCCAAGCCGCCGGCGAGAACGGCACTGCCCACGAGCTGCACATCGCGCTACCGGTTGGCCCCCTCCACTCCCCGGACCGGGAGCTCCGTCGACTACGCCGTGGCGCCCACACCGACTCTGGCTCCTTACCCGTCAACCTCACCGACACAGGACGCGCAGGACGCCACCGTCCTGCTCCCCGGGCTGCCGGGTAACGACAACGAGCCCCGCTACCTGCTCGGGCCGGCCGAGCTGACGGGTGCCATCGTGCAGTCGGCCGTGGTGCGGAAGGCAGCGACCGGGTGGGTGGTCGACGCGACCATGACGCCGTCCGGCTCCAGCGCGTGGAACACCATGGCCCGGCAGTACTTCCACGAGGTGATCGGCATCGAGCTCGACGGGGTCGTGCAGTCGGCCCCGGTCACCCTGCCCGACACAGCCACGTTCCGGCCGTACACAGGCAAGGTGCAGATCTCCGGCGCCTTCACCGAACAAGAGGCCACGTTGTTTGCCGAGGCGCTGAACTGGGGCCCGTTGCCGGTCCCCCTCAAGGAGGTCTCCGCTCGTCCATCCGTGGAAAGCTGAGGTGGATGCGACGAACGGGCAACGTCTGGTCCATAGGCGCTCGCTGCACCGTCGCGGCGCTCCTCCCGGTCGCCCTTCTGCTCCAGGTCGCGTGCTCGTCAGCGTCGTCTGCGTCCCCCGAGAGCCGGGATCTGCTCGACCGCGCCCTTCACGCATGGGCGGGCTTCCCAGTCGGGTCGTCGCCTCGACCTCTCGTCCTCCTCGACGGGCCGGTGCAGGGTCCCGAGGACGGGTTTCCCGACGACGACAGCAAGCTCGCCTTCGGGAACGGTGAGATCACCCCGCCGGCGACGTGGCCCACGGCACCCGCCTCGTCAATGGGCTTTCACGTCATCGGGGCACGCGCCGCCTTCAAGGAGCTGACCACCGCCACCAACCAGGTGGGGGCACCGCCGCCCCTCAGTGCGACCGGCGTACGCCTTGGCACTGGGCGGTTCCTCACCGACCGAGGGTACCGATCCCTCCCCGCCTGGCTCTTCTCGCTCTCGGGCATCCAGGATCCGGCAGCGGTCCTCGCCGTCGCGACGTCGGCCGTCTACTCGCCCCCGGCCACCGGGGACGGAACGCCGCCAGCAGAGATGTCGGCGACGGTCGGCGGCGACGGTCGGCACCTCGTGGTGAATTTCGCCGGCGCTCCCGCAGGCACCGGACCGTGCACCGCCAGCTACAGCCTCTCGATCAAGGCCTCCCGCCGGGCAGTCGCGGTCGACGTGATCTCGCACGCTCACCACGAACCGGGCGTCGCCTGCTCGCTGATCGGGTACCCGCGGCATGCGGCCGCGGAGCTGGCTGCGCCGCTGGGCGCGAGGGTGGTGGTCGACGCCTCGTCCGGGGGTGCGGCGTCCGTCACGCACGCCGGCGTTCAGGACCTCGGGTAGGTAATGCCGCTCGTGCCGCCGGCCAGCCGGACGTTCGCACGGGCCAGGCCGGATCGGCGGGTGAGCGCCACGTCGCCCCGTGAACGTCGTTCAGCCACAGCACCGGATCGCGCCGGCCGAGGAGCCACGCCCGGGTCCGGGACCCCGCGCTGGCGCCGGCGACCTTCGGAACAGCCGATCCCCGCGCCCTCGGGGGGATGCCGTCCGGGGCGTCAGAGCCAGCCCCGGGCCAGGAGCTCGACGGGATCCTGCAGCTCGACGGTGCCGAGGTACCCGCCGAGCTCGTCCAGCGCGTCGTGGGCGGCATAGCCCAGCACCTCCTGGGATCGCCGTGGAAGTGACCGGGCCACGTCAGGAGGGGTGGCTAGGTAGTGGTTCTCCTCCGTGCGCAGCCAGCCCAGCACGTAGCTCAGGTGCATGCCGCGGCGCCACTGCGAGCTGCTGTTCGCCCCGCCGCCGTGGATGGTCGAGCCGAGGTAGAGCACCGCCGAGCCGGCCGGCATCTCTGCCACGGCCAGGTCGGCGGCGACCGGCTGGCGCTCCCTGGCCCACCGGTGGCTCCCAGGGGCCACGACCGTCGCCCCGTTCTCCTTCGTGAAGTCGACCAGGGCGATGACCGAGGCGAACTGGAGCTCCGGATGGGGGCGCGGCATGTGGATCCAGACGTCCTCGTCCCGGTGGAGGATCTGGCGATCCGACCCCGGGCCGCGGTCCATCACCTGGGCCAGGTTCAACTGGTAGGAGGCGCAGTGCCCACCGAGCACCGCATCGGCGACGCCGAGGTACATCGGGTGGACCATGATCTCCGTGGCGAAGGTCGCCGACTTGGCGGCCACGCCGGTGACATGGCGCGTTTGTGCACCGAAGAACAGCGGGACCGCCGAGTTCACGAATTCCCGGTCGTTGCTGGGCGACGCCACCTCCAGCAAGGGGTCGAGCTCCGAGTTGAACCGATCAAGCAGGTCGGCGTCGATCACCTCGTCGACGATCACCGCGCCGTCACGCTCCAGCACAGCGGTGACGTCCTCGACGGGGCTCGTTGCGCTCAGGCGCTGGAGCACGCCCCGGTCCTCCGGCCCCCGCACGGCATCCCCGTCGTGCACCCCGCCCGCTGCCGAGCGCCGGGGTGCGGCGACACGCGGGTCCCCGACCGCCTCCACCTACGCCCCCGCGCTGCCAGGTTCGGCATGGGGCGCACACTACCGTTCCCGATGGACGTCGACACACGCGGTTACGTCCCGCGTTGCGGTGGCCTTGCCGTGGCGTGAAGCCCCCGCGGAGGCCCCGCCGTGGTGAGGTGACCCGCGTCTCTTCACGGCAGTCCCAGGCGCGGTCAGGCGGCCCAACGTCAGGCGGGTGGCACAGCGTGCCAGCGTCGGCGGTGGCGGCCGCGCAGCCACACCGCCAGGAGGACCACGCCCACCAGGAACAGCGGCGGGTGCGGCAGCCACCAGCCCCACGGGCCGAGCCGCCACGGCACGGAGAGCACCACGAGCAGCAACGCCACCCCCACCCAGAAGGCGGTGCGCCACCGTCGCGGCGGCACCGTGGCCGGGGTCCCGGCCGCCGCGCCCACCGGGGGAAGGTCGGCCAAGATCCCGGCCAGGTCCGCCCCGGTCTTGGCGGTCGACGCCCGGCCCAGGCGCTCGTCCAGCTCGGCCTGGTCGAGGCGTCCGGCCGAGTAGTGCTGGGCGAGGGCGTCGGTGACCTCGTTGCGCTCGGCGTCGCCGATGCGCAGGAAGGGGTCGTAGCC
>JBOGGH010000088.1:0-7864 GCA_050743905.1 Acidimicrobiales bacterium | reverse complement strand
GACCCGGCCGGCCCCACCGGCCCGGCCGGCCCCACCAGCCCGGCGCCTGGGGGCGGCC
Organism: Acidimicrobiales bacterium; assembly: GCA_050743905.1. GTDB lineage: Bacteria > Actinomycetota > Acidimicrobiia > Acidimicrobiales > RAAP-2 > JBOGGH01. Next base: position 7,806 of record JBOGGH010000088.1, on the reverse strand, counting down.
CCGGCCCGGTTCCCGGCGACGGCGCGGCAAGGTCCTCGGCAAGGTCCCCGGCAAGGTCCCCGGCCGGCGTCCCGGCCAGGCGGCCACGTCACCATGGCCTCGCCGCATCACGGCATCCCCCTCCGGGCCGGCCGGGCCGGGCGAGGCGCCACGGGGTCCCCTTCCGCCCCACCGTCTCGCCCGGCCGGCCGGTCGGAGCGGCCCCCCGACCGTCGGGTGCCGGTGGCACGCCGCCGGCCCACCGGACCGTCCCGCCACCGTCGGGTAGCGGCGCCGCGCGGCCGACCGTTGTCTGTCGTGCGGAGCGACGGAGGCGACCCCGGGGTGGAGGTCGAGGTGCAGGTGCTCGGTCCGGCGGAGGTCCGGGGCGCGGCGGGCCCCTTCCGGCGCGCCTGGAGCCTGGAGCTCGTGGTCTACCTGGCCATGCACCCCCGGGGCGCCGCCAACGAGGCGTGGGCCACCGCCCTGTGGCCGGACCGGCTGATGGCCGCCCCCACCCTGCACTCCACGGCGTCGGCGGCCCGGCGTGCCCTCGGGCGGTCCCCTGCCGGGGCCGACCACCTGCCCCGACGCCACGGCAGGCTGGTGCTCGCCCCGACCGTGGGCACGGACTGGGGGCGGTTCCGCCGCCTCGCCGCCTCGCCGTGCCCGGCCACATGGGGCCGGGCGATCGCCCTGGTCCGCGACCGCCCGTTCCAGGGCCTGCGCAGCCCCGACTGGACCGTGCTGGAGGGCGTCGTCGCCGAGGTGGAGGACGGGGTGGTGGCGCTGGCCGGCCGCCTGGCCGAGCACCACCTGGCGGCGGGGGAGGGGCAGCGCGCCGCGCAGGTCGCCCGGCGGGCCCTGCTGGCCAGCCCGTACGACGAGCGCCTCTACCGCCTGCTCCTCCGGGCGGCGGACCGCCAGGGCAACCCGGCGGGCGTGGAGGCCACCATGGCCGAGCTGGTGGGGCTGGTGGCCGGGGTGGGCCTGGCCGGCACGGGCCCCGGCGGGGGCCCGGCGGGCCGCGCCGGACCGTGGCTGACCGGGGAGGCCGCCCGCTGCGTGCACCCGGACACCGCCGCCCTGTACCGGTCCCTCTCCCGCCGGCCCGCCGGTGCCGGCAGCCCGGTGGCCGCCAGGCTGTAGGGTTGCATCCCGCCATGGCTAGGAACTCCGCAGGCAAGTGGGTGGCGCGCGCCGGCGCCACGGGCAGCAGCCGCACCTACCGCGGCCAGGCCCCGGTGAACTGGTACGCCGCGCTGGTGGTCATCGTGATCCTGGGCGTGCTCTCGGTGGTCTGGGCCTCGTACGAGTACCGGCACCCCTCGACAAGCACATCCTCCACACAGCCGACCACCAGCACCACGTGGTACGCCGGCATCACCTTCGACGTCTGCGGGAAGACACAGGCCTCGCTCGCCTCCAACGCCACCAGCGCCACGTCGGGCAAGGGGATCTTCACCACCGGCAGCGGGGTGATCACCGTGGCCCCCAGCAGCGACAAGGAAGCCGGGAAGAACGCCGTGCTGGGCAAGTTCGTCTCCGGCTACTCCGGCCTCACGCTCACCGCCACAGAGCTGGTCCTGCCGGGCGGCAAGAAGGCGGCCACCTACAAGAACGGCGAGGCGTGCCCCAAGGGCACGCCGGACGCCGGCAAGAAGGGGAGCGTGAAGGTCGTCTACTGGTCGAGCGCCTTCGACAGCACGGCCAAGGCCACGCCGGTCACAGGCGACCCGGCCACACTGCGGTTCAGCAGCAACCAGCTCATCACCGTGGGGTTCGTCCCCTCGGGGGCCAAGCTCGGCAAGAACGCCACCGTGGTGGAGGCGCTGCTCCACCAGACCACCGGGAGCAGCACCACCACAACGTCCACCACCACCACCACGGCCCCGGCCACCACATCGACCGCCACCACCACATCGACCGCCACCACCACATCGACCACCACCACCGCACCGGCGACCACCACGACCGCCGCCTCCACGACCACCACCGCGAAGAAATAGTGAAAGCAGTCGTGCTGGTCGGCGGGGAGGGGACCCGCCTCCGGCCCCTCACCCTGTCCACGCCCAAGCAGATGCTGCCGATCGTGGGCCTGCCGATGATCGAGCGGGTCCTCGGGCACCTGGCGGCCCACGGGATCGACGAGGCGGTCCTCTCGCTCGGCTACCTGCCGGACACCTTCCGGCGCGCCTACCCCGACGGCACCGCGGCCGGGGTCCGCCTCTCCTACGCCACCGAGCCGGAGCCGCTCGACACCGCCGGGGCGGTGCGGTTTGCCGCCGACCACGCCGGCGTGGACGAGACCTTCGTGGTAGTCAACGGCGACGTCCTCACCGACATGGACGTCTCGGCGCTGGTGGCCTTCCACCGCGAGCGGGGGGCCGAGGGCACGATCGCCCTCCACCCCGTGGACGACCCCTCGGCGTTCGGCGTGGTGCCCACGGACGCCGACGGCCGGGTGACGGCGTTCGTGGAGAAGCCGCCCCGTGACGAGGCCCCCACCAACCAGATCAACGCCGGCACCTACGTGCTGGAACCGTCGTTCCTGGCCAGGGTGCCGGCCGGGCGGCGGGTGTCGATCGAGCGGGAGACGTTCCCCGCCATGGTGCGTGACGGCGGCCTCTACGCCCGGGCCGACGAGGCCTACTGGTTGGACACCGGGACCCCCGCCGACTACCTGCAGGCCCACCGGGACCTGGTGGAGGGCCGGCGGGGGACGCCGCCGGCGCCCGGGGCGCGCCGGGAGGACGGGCTGTGGACGACGGGCTCGCCCCGGGTGGAGGGCACCGTGGTGGGCGCCTGCTTCGTGGCCGACGGGGCGGTGGTGGCCGAGGGCGCCCGCGTGGAGCAGTCGGTCCTCGGGCCGGGCAGCGTGGTGGAGGCCGGGGCCACGGTCAGCGGCTCGGTGCTCCTCGCCGACGCCCGGGTGGCCGCCGGCGCCGCGGTGGCCGGCTCGGTGCTCGGCCCCGGCGCCACGGTGGGCATGCGCTGCGACGTGCGGCCGATCTCGGTGCTGGGGGAGGGGGCGGTGGTGGCCTCGGGCACCACGGTGGACGGCGAGCGGGTGCCGGGGTAGATCCCGGGTGCCGCACCCGGGCGGGAGCGGCGGGCTGGAGGAGCGGGGCGCGATGCGGACCATGGTCACCGGGGGCGCGGGCTTCATAGGGTCGACGCTGGTGGACCGGCTCCTGGCCGAGGGCCACGAGGTCGACGTGGTGGACGACCTCTCGGCCGGCTCGCTGGCCAACCTGGCCGAGGCCAGGGCCGTGGCCGGGGGGCGGCTCACCATCCACCAGTTGGACGTGCGGGTGCCCGAGGTGGTGGACCTCGTGGCCCGGCGCCGGCCGGAGGTCGTGTTCCACCTGGCGGCCCAGGCCGACGTCCGGGTCTCGGTGGAGCGCCCGGTGCTCGACGCCGAGGTCAACGTGCTCGGGACCCTCAACGTGCTCGAGGGCGCACGCGCCGCCGGCACCGAGCGGGTGGTGTTCGCCGCCAGCGGCGGCACCCTCTACGGCGAGCCGGACCCGGAGGAGCTCCCCGTGCGCGAGGCGCACCCCCGCCGCCCGCTCTCGCCCTACGGCGTCTCGAAGATGGCGGCCGTCGACTACCTCGTGGCCTACCGGGAGCTGCACGCGCTCGAGTTCGTGGCGCTCGCCCTCGCCAACGTGTACGGCCCCCGCCAGGATCCCCACGGGGAGGCGGGGGTGGTGGCCATCTTCGCCCGGCGGTTGCTCGACGGCGAGCCGGTCACCGTCTACGGGGACGGCGAGCAGACCCGTGACTTCGTGTTCGTGGACGACGTGGTGGACGCCTTCGTCCGCGCCGTCAGCCGCGGGGGCGGCCTGGTCTGCAACGTCGGCACGGCGCGCGAGACCTCGGTCAACGAGCTCTACCGCGTCATGGCCGACCAGGCCGGCGTGGAGGCCGCGCCCGTCCATGCGCCGGCTCGGCCGGGGGAGCTCCGCCGGAGCAGCCTCGACATCGGCCGGGCCGGCATGCAACTCGGGTGGCAGCCGTGGACCGGGCTGGAGGCCGGCACGCGCGCCGTCCTCGACTTCGTGCGCCGGCACTGACCGCACCGGGGCCTCCCTCGCTCTCCCCGACGGGGAAAGGCGGCTATCCCCCGATGAACCGGTCCCACGCTCTCCTCTATCGGGGCTAAGCTAGTGACCCGGCAATATACGTTTCCCCAGTTCATCGCATCATATATTGGCTATCAAACGAACGTTAACGCGGCGGACACAATTCATGGGGTAATCACCATTATCCCTTTTCCTTTTCGCTTGCTCATGGTAAAACCCGTTTGACCAAGCAGTGAGATAGGGGAGGGGACAGCAATGCGGCTTCGTCGTTCGGCGGCAGGGATGGGATCCGGCGTAGCAGGTCACGCGGCGACGGAGCCAAGGGACCACCGGGGGGTGAGGCGACGCCCCCTGCGGGCGGCGCTCGCCCGCCTGGCTGCCGGATTGACGGCCACCGCCCTCGTGACCGGGCTGTTCGCCGGCGCGGTGGGCGGCGTGGCCTCGGCGGCCACACTGCCAACATGCACCACCACGCACACGGGCACAACATGCACGGCCACCCTCACCGTGACGCCGCCGGCCGGGCTGGGCGTGGCCGGCAATCCCCCTAACCGGCTGGCCGCCTACCACGGCAACCCCACCACATTCCGTCCCACAACACCGCTCGGCACCGTCACGGCGACAGTCAGCCCGAAGGGTGGGATCAGCGGGATCACGCTGCCGACGATCTTCTACCACGAGGGCCCGAGCACAGTGAACACACACACCACAGAGACAGTCGTCGTCTCCCAGCCGACGGCGGGGTCCACCATCGGCTCGGTCAACGCCACGGGCGTCGTGAAGCTCACCGCCACCCTCCAGATCTCGGTGACAATCAAGTCGCCGGCTCGCTACACCTGCAATACCCGGCCGACCCTGGTCCTCCAGTCGACCTCGCCCTACACGGCGGCCGGCCGTTCGGCCACCCTGTCCGACACGTCGTTCACCGTCCCCGACTTCACCGCCTCGGGCACAGGGAGCAACTGCGGGCTGGCGGTCAGCACACTGAACAAGCGGTTCGCCGGCTCCAGCGGCAATGACTTCTACTTCGATCTGACCGGCACACTGCCGCTCCCGCCGAAGCCGACCATCCCGACCACCACCACGGTGACAGCGTTCTCCACGAGCCCGTCGGTCTTCGGGCAGACGGTGACCATCTCGGCCACTGTCACCTCAGGCACGCCCGGCACACTGGGGGCCACAGGGGCCACAGTCACCTTCTTCGATGGCGCCACCCAGATCGGGGCGCCCCAGCCGGTGGCCACAGCCAAGGTCACCACCTCCGCCCTACTGGTCGGCACAAACCAGCTTACGGCGGTCTACTCGGGCAACGGCGTCTACATCGGCAGCACGTCGGCCGCCGTCGGCTACACCGTCCAGCCGGTCCCGACGGTCGCGGTGAGCTTCCCGACCACAGTGACCGGGAACAACACAACGTTCGTGACAGGGTCCATGACCATCACCAACCCGGCAGCCAGCCGGACGTGGACACAGTTGGCCCTGAAGTTGACCTTCGCCGGTTTCCGGAACTTCTCGCATTCCCGAATGAAAGCCCAGTACCAGGACAGCAGTGGCACCTGGTGCTCACTGCTCGGATTCACCGGGGCGGGCAACAGCGTCCGTGGCTTCTTTGCCGGCCAGGGCAGCTCGTGCACACGGACATACCCGACGTCGTTCTCGATGGCCGCCGGCCGGTCGATCACCGTCCCCCTGCGGATCGCTTACCTGAAGACATCGGTCCATCCGACCTACGGCGTCTACGGGACCCAGACGATCACGGCCACCCTGTCCACCGGCACGCTGATCAAGGTGGTGACAACAACAACACCGACAACATTCACAATCGAGGTTACAGCGGTTGCCCCCCTGGACGGGACGGTGGCACCGTCAGGCACGGCGACGGTCAACGTGAACCCGGCCACCAAGCTGCCCTCCACATTGACCGACAAGGCGTCCCGGCCGGCCACCTCGACGGTGCGCAAGACCTTCAGCGTTCCGCTGCGATCGGGCCTCGTTGCGGTGACAAGGACAAACCCGACGCTGCCGTCGCCCAACGGCACGGTGACCTACGCGGTCGACGGCACCGTGGTGGCCACCAATACTGTGGCTAGCGAGCTTGGCGCAACAACCGAAACGAAGCTCGCCCTCTTCAACACCGCCTCACTGTCGCTCGGCAAGCACCAGCTGGTGGCCACCTACTCCGGCAACAACGTCTACGCCCCGACCAGCCTGACCGAGACATTTACAGTGGTCGCCGCGCCGTCAGGCGCGCCGTTCAGCTGCCTGGTGGCCGGCCTGGGCGTGGCGTCGCCGCTGCCAGCCTACGTGACGGCGACCAGCACACCGCCGGCGTCGGCGCTGTCGACCACGACAACGACGGTCCAAGTGCACGGGATCAAGGAGACGATCACGCTCGACCCGGCCGAGTTCGCCACGCAGTACAACACACACCAGATGACGGCCACACTCGGGTTCACCGGCGGCCACAGCGTCAAGGCCAAGACGATCACCTTCACCGGGACGACAGGCACGCTGCCTCAGGTCACCGGCACGTGGACCGAGATGACACCGTCGGGGACAATCACCGTTCCCGTCCAGGTGCCCAAGGGCACGGCCCCGGGCACGGCGCTGGGCATCGGGGCCCAGTCGGCGGCCTTCGGCCTCAACACATTCGGGTTGCCGGTCATCCTCGGTTGCTCGGCGGTAACGGCCGCCGCGCCGGTGGCCAGCGTGACCGTCGCCGGCACCGTGCTGACCGCCAACTCGCCCGGCCCGGTGACCGTCGGCACCTCGGTCACCCTGACGGCGACCGTCTACCCGACGCCCTCCGCCGGCGCTCCAGGTGGCACTGTCCAGTTCTACGACAGAGCCACACCGATCGGCCCCCTGCAGTCGGTGTCGCCAGGTGGCACGGCCTCGGTCATCGTGTCGACCCTGGCCCGGGGTATCCACACGCTGAGCGCCCTGTGGAGCGGCACACCGACAAGCGGTATCGGCTACAACACGTCCAACCCGGTCAGTCTCACCGTGGGCACGGAATCGCCGACGATCACCACCCAGCCGGCCAGCCAGGCGATCAACGTCGGCCAGGCGGCGGCCTTCACCGCGGCAGCTAGCGGCACATCGCCGAGTGTCCAATGGCAGGTGTCGAGCGACGGCGGAGGGAACTGGTCGACAGTGCCGGGGGCCACCTCGGGCACCCTGAGCTTCAGCGCCCTGGGCACCGACAGTGGCAACCAGTACCGGGCGGTGTTCACCAACAGTGTCGGCTCGGCCACCTCGAACGCGGCAACGCTCACGGTGACAACGGCGGGCTACTGGCTGGTGGCCAAGACAGGCTCGGTGTACAGCTACGGCACCGCCCCCTTCTACGGCTCGATGGGCGGCAAGCCCCTGAACAAGCCGATCGTAGGGACGACGACCACTCCCGGTAACGGCGGCTACTGGCTGGTGGCCTCTGACGGCGGCATCTTCGCCTTCGGCAACGCCGCGTTCTACGGCTCGATGGGCGGCGAGCCGCTCAACCAGCCGATCGTGGGCATGGCGGCAACCCTCGACGGCAAGGGGTACTGGGAGGTGGCCTCTGACGGCGGCATCTTCGCCTTCGGCGACGCCCAGTTCTACGGCTCGATGGGCGGCAAGCCGCTCAACAAACCGATCGTGGGCATGGCTGCCGCTCCCACAGGCGCCGGCTATTGGCTCGTGGCCTCCGACGGCGGCATCTTTGCCTTCGGGTCCGCCGCCTTCCGCGGCTCCACTG
>JBOGGH010000087.1:0-7887 GCA_050743905.1 Acidimicrobiales bacterium | reverse complement strand
GTGCTACTCGGCGCCTCGCTGGCCTGGCAGGGACGGCTCGAGGAGGCAGAGCCCTGGGTCGACCGTGCCGAACGCACCCTCAGACCCGAAGCCGAGCCCGCGGCGGTGGTATCGGTCCGCTATGTCCGCGGGGTGCTCGAGCTGGCGCGCGGACAGAACGCCGAGGCGCTGGCTGCATTCCGAGCTGGCGAGCGGCTGGCTCCACGGTTCCTCGCGCCGCCCCAGGTCCTCCACCCGACGCGGTCTTTGCTGGTGCAAGCCCTGGTGCGCCTCGACGAGACCGAGCGCGCCGAGCAGTTCCTCGCTGGACTCGGCGACGAGGACCGTGAGCGTGGGGAGATCCGCGTCGCCATGGCGGCGCTACGTCTTGTCCAAGACGACCCTCATGCGGCGACTACCGTGCTCGCCCCCGTGCTGGACGGGTCAGCTCCTGTCATCTCGCAAATGTGGCTGGCTCAAGCTCACGTGCTGGAGGCGACCGCCCGCGACACGCTCGGAGACCCGGGCGCCGCCGAAAGCGCCCTGGAGCGAGCCCTCGACCTCGCCGAACCCAACGGCGCGCTGTGGCCCTTCGTGCTGAACCCCGCGCCGGAGTTGCTCGAACGCCTCGCGCGCTCCCGTGGCACCCACGCCTCCCTAGTCGCCGACATCCAGGACCTGCTCGTCGGAACGGCGACGACGCCGACGCTCGCCCAGGCGCCGCCACTGGTCGAGCCGATCAGCAACGCCGAGCTGCGTGTGCTGCGCTACCTGCCCACCAACCTCAGCGTCCCCGAGATCGCCCGAGAGATGTACTTGTCGCAGAACACCGTCAAGACCCACGTCCAGAACCTCTACACCAAGCTCGGCACCCATCGCCGCTCCGAGGCCGTCACCCGGGCCCGGGATCTCGGTCTGCTCGCACCCTCCGGCATCCGAACGAAGGCCATGGCGTCCGGACCGTAGCGGGCTCTGGCGCCTCTCGGTCAGTGCCATGAGCAATGCGTCTCCACGATCCGGGTCACGGTGTGGTGCCCACCGACGTGCTCCACCGCTGCGCGCGTCCGGAAAGCGCAGCAGCACTGCCTTGCCGCTTCCCCGTGGTGCCGAGACCACCGTCAGCCGGGCCGACGCCCCGAGCCGCTCGAAGCACGCCGGGCGGGTCACCACCCGAGCCGCTCTACTCCGTGAACTGGACCTCGGTTCGGTCGCACATCGGGTCGGGTGCCACGGCATCCATCATTCCGTGATCCTGCGGGAAACGCCCCGGCGCTCCGCAGTCAGCGCCGAAGCGGCGAATCACCCTGACGAGGTGATACCCGCTCACCCCCTTCACGTTCACCATGGGGTCGATCTGGTCCATCCCACTGGACCAGATCCCACCGGCCAATCGGCACGACGAAAGGAGATCGACATGAAGATCGTCACTATCGGGCGAGGAACCATCGGCGGCGGGCTTGCCACGCTCTGGCGTGATGCAGGGCACGAGGTCGAAACGCTCGGCCGCGACGGCGGGGAGGCTTCGGACGCGGAAGTGGTCCTCGTCGCGGTGCCCGGCGACAACATCTCAGCAGCCCTGAGCAAGGTCAAGGGGCTCAAAGGCAAGCTCGCCATCGACGCGACCAACGTCCTGCCCCCGCGCCACGGGACCTTCCCGTCCTGCGCCGAAGAGGTGAAGTCGTACACTCACGGACCGGTCGCCAAGAGCTTCAACATGAACTTCGGGGCCCTGTTCGGCGCGGTGCGTGAACAGCGCGTGCGGCCGAGCAACTGGTACGTCGCCGACGACGACGCAAGGGAGGTCACCGAGCGCCTGATCCGCGACGCCGGCTACGACCCCGTGCACCTCGGAGACTTATCACGGGCCCGCGACCTCGAGGACCTGGTCTGGTTGCTCATGAGCATCGAACCGGTCGGCGGTGTCTTCTACCGGTTCGCAGCGCCGGGTGAGCTGTGACGGGTTCAATCACCGGGGTGAGCCCGGCCCGATATTTGAGGGACTCCTCGGGTTTGTGTGGGTTCCGGAGGCTGGAAGGCGGGGGTCAAGGGCAGCCGCGCGGGCGATCGCCGACACCACCTCGTCCCGACAGGAGCTTCCAGCCGTCTTCCATTCTCCCAGGCCAGCAAAACTAGAACGGCGGTTCGTATCCGGAGGCACCACCTCCACTGACGAAATGCGACAAGTTAATTTCTGTGACCTTTTCCGAGAAGAGAATGTCCAGCCCGGCCATCCGCGGATCGACTCGTCACGAGCGCAACCCCTTTCTCGGAGAAACGAGGCCTGACTCGTAAGCTGCGACCACGATCTGGGTCCGGTCGCGGACACCCAGCTTGCTGAGGATTCGGCTCACGTGGCTCTTGACGGTTTCATCGCTGACCACGAGGCGGGTGGCGATCTCGCCGTTTGACAGCCCTTCGGCGACGAGCCTGAGGACCTCGGTTTCTCGGGGGGTGAGACCATGCATCGCAGCAGTGGGCGGCGAGGGGTCAGTTGAGCGGATACGTGCGAACTCGCCGATCAGCCTGCGCGTGACGCTGGGTGCCAGGAGTGCGTCGCCGCGTGCGACGACGCGGACCGCATCGAAGAGCTGCTCGGCGGTGACGTCCTTAAGCAAGAAGCCGCTAGCCCCTGCGCATAACGCGTCGTAGACGTAGTCGTCCAAGTCAAAGGTAGTCAAGACCAACACGCGAGGAGTGATCGCTGGTGTAACGGCGAGTTCTTTGGTGGCGGAGATGCCGTCCATCACCGGCATGCGAACGTCCATCAGGACGACATCTGGATGGCGCTCCCGGCATAGCCGCACTGCCTCGGCCCCGTCGGCGGCGGTTCCGACGACGACGAAATCTGGCTGGGTTCGGAGCAGCTCGGCGAACCCGTCCCGCACGACCTCGTGATCGTCCGCTACGACAAGTTGAATCGTCTTTTGTGACCCAGCAGACGCATCCTCGGTTCGGTGCGTCTCACCCCGCATCACGTTTGGATCGACGCTCATCGGTCGGTCTCATATTTGAGAGGCAGGGTCGCCTCGACAACAACCCCGCCGCCAACGGCCACGCCAGCCTGGAATCCACCGCCGACGGCCGCCGCCCGTTCACGCATGCCGAGGAGGCCGTGTCCAGCGGCAGGGGTCATGTGCGCTACCCCAGGACCGTTGTCCCGCACCCGGACCCGAAGGTCCCGATCGCCAAAGCCAAGCTCGACGTCGATGGCACATCCGGGTGCATGGCGGCGAGCGTTGGTCAGCGCTTCCTGGACGATTCGGTAGGCGGCAAGCTCGACGCCTGAGTCAATCGGACCAGAGAGGCCGGAGACGATGAGGCGGACCCCGGCTCCTGAGACGTCGCGTGCCGTGTCGACCAAGGTCATAAGCTCCGCCAGACCCGGTTGGGGCGCTCGTTCGGTCTCGGGATCCCCTTCGACCCTGAGGGTCTCCTCGCGCAGCACTCCGACCAGCCTGCGCATCTCGTTCAAGGCCGTCCGAGCCGTGTCGCCAATCGCAGAGAGCCGCTTGCTGCCGTCGGGGGGCAGGCCAGGTACGGTCAGACGCGCCGACTCTGCCTGCACCGCGATCATCGAGATGTGATGAGCGACGACGTCGTGGAGCTCGCGCGATATTCGAGCCCGCTCACCGCGAGTGACGTTCTCCAGCACGGTTCCGGCGAGGGCCTGTTGTGCCGCACTGTGTGCGCGTGATTCCTCACGAGCCAGCAGCGCCGATCCACCCCACACGGCCAGTGGGCCGAGCGAGGCCAACAGCAGCGTGAGGATCTGCATCTCCCGACCGCCATCCGCACCGCCGGCTGCGACGAGCGCCAGAACGAGGAACGGCGCGGTGAACACGGCGGCCACGCGCAGCGCGCCGGAACGGCCGAGGACATAGAGCACGATGACCTGGGACACCAGCGCCGCTACCGTCAGCGTCTGGAAGAGCCCGAACGACAACACGTTCGCCGAGGAGACCGCGAGCGCCGCTCCCGCCGGGCTGCTCCGGAGCAACCCCAGTGGAAGCGTGCCTGCGAGGGCGAGGACGCCAAAGGCCAGGACAAACTGGGCCTGCCCTCCGGCGCCGGGGCTTTGGGCAGCGCTGACGCCGCGAGCGACTGATTCGACCAACGCGAGCAAGCCAGCGATCCCCGCGCCGATGGCCGGCGTCCTTCGGGCGGCGACCATGCGCCGGACCGAGTTGGCCAGCATTCCGCGACCGTCGTCTTCGTTCACGGGCTCATTTTCCCAGGTGTTGGGACGAGTGACATCCCCAAGCAGAGCTACGCAGCCCATCCCCAATCTGGGGGATGGGAGGTGATTACGCCCCGCTTGGCGGTGGCTACAAAGACCACTCCGCGGGGTGACGACACGAGGGCGTCGATTTCTTACCGTTGGTGGCATGGAAGCGACGATCGAGGTGTCAGGTCTGCACAAGCGCTTCGGGAACACCGTGGCCCTGGACGGGCTGTCCTTCACGGTGGCCCCGGGCCAGGTGACCGGGTTCGTCGGCCCAAACGGCGCTGGCAAGAGTACCGCCATGCGGGTGGTCCTGGGCCTGGACGCAGCCGACGCCGGGACGGCCCTGGTGAGCGGCACGTCTTACCACCGCCTGCGCCATCCCCTCAACCACATCGGTGCGCTACTCGACGCCTCGGCGCTCCAGCCCAGTAGAAGCGGTCGCAACCACCTGTTGTGGATCGCCCACTCACACAGCGCCCCCGCCTGTCGGGTGGACGAGGTGCTCGAACTGGTCGGGCTCGCCTCGGCGGCCCGCCGCCATGCCGGTGGCTACTCGCTCGGCATGAAGCAGCGCCTCGGGATCGCCGGCGCACTGCTCGGCGACCCCCCGGTGCTCATGCTCGACGAACCGGTCAACGGACTCGACCCCGAGGGCATCGTGTGGATGCGCGGCCTTCTCAAGTCGTTGGCCGCTGAGGGTCGCGCTGTTCTCGTATCCAGCCATCTCATGAGCGAACTGGAGGGAACGGCGGATCATCTGGTCGTGATCGGACGGGGCCGCATCGTGGCCGACACCAGCGTTGCGGCACTGATCGATGCCGCCTCCGGGCACCAGGTCGGTCTGCGCACCACCGCCCGGGCCGAGGCGATGGCCGTACTCACCAACGCCGGCGCGACCGTCGCAGTGACAGGCGCCGAGGCGATGAGCGTCTCGGGCATTCCGGCCGAGCGGATCGTCGCCCTCCTGAACGAGGGCCAGGTGCCCTTTTCCGAAGTGGCCACGCACCGCGCCACCCTCGAGCAGGCCTACATGGAGCTGACCAAGCACGAGGTCGAGTTCCACTCGCTGGATGGGGCCGGATCTCCTCGCGCAGGTGAGCAATGAGCGCGCTGATCACGCCGTCGCGATCGCAGCCCGCCACGCCGTACCGATCCGGCCGCCATCAGGGCTCGGACGGGTTCGCCGCACTGGTACGGTCGGAGTGGACGAAGTTCCGCACCGTGCCGACCTCGGCCCTGGCTGTCCTCGTCGCCACCGTCGCGGCACTGAGCTTGTCCGGGTTTCTCTCCTCGAGCGGCGGCCAGAGCTGCCCGAGGAGCGCGGGGCCATCCTGTAACGGCCAAGCACCACCAAAGGGTCCGGGCGGCGAGCCGGTCACCGACTCCTATTACCTGGTCCACCAGAGCATGGGCGAGAGCGGCAGCATCACCGCCCGGGTGACGTCGCTCGCCAACGTGCCCTCGGGAACCTCCTTCATTCCCGGCGGCATCGGGCCCACCTCCGACACCATCCAGCCCTGGGCCAAGGCAGGCATCATCATCACGGCGAGCACCGCCCAAGGTTCGAGCTACGCCGCCGTAATGGTGACGGCGAACCATGGGGTCCGCCTGCAGTACGACTACACGCACGACCTCGCCGGTCCCGCCGCCTCCGTGTCCGCCGCGGCGCCAGAGTGGCTGCGTCTCACCCGCTCGGGCGACACGGTGACGGCCTACGCATCCTCTGACGACGCGCACTGGACGACGATCGGTACGGTCACATTGCACGGCCTCCCGCCCTCGGTGCAGGTCGGGATCTTCGCGGCGTCGCCCGAATCGGCCGCGAGGCATCAAGCGAACGTCCTCACCGGGGCGAAGGGCACCTTCGATCACGTCGCCGTGCACGGCAAACTGGCCGGGACCCAGTGGCGTGGCACCCAGGTCGGTCTCACGCTGGGCAGTGCCGCCGCCCGCACGGGGTACATCGAGCCCGGGCAACAGCCAGGCTACGGGGGGTTCAGCGAGTCGGCCGGTACCTTCAGCGTCACCGGCTCGGGTGACATCGGCCCCTATGTGCCACCGTCAGACGCGCTGGGCAACAGCCTCCTCGGCCTGATCGTGGCGTTGTTCGTCGTCATCGCCGTAGCAACGCTCTTCGTTACCGCTGAGTACCGACGGGGCCTGATCCGCACCACGTTTTCGGCCAGCCCTCGCCGTCGAAGGGTGCTGGCGGCCAAGGTGATCGTGAGCGGACTCGTCGCCTTCGCGCTGGGATTGATCGCCGCCGCGATCGCTTTGCCCCTGGCCGAGCACCTCCTGCGCTCCCATGGCTACGCGCCGCCCTGGTGGCTTACCGGGACCGGGGTGTTGAGCGGTACCGGCCTGCGAATCGTGTTCGGCACGGGTGCCCTCTTCGCACTGGCCGCCGCGCTGGCCGTCGGCATCGGCACCATCACTCGCCGTAGTGCCGCCGCGGTGAGCACCGCCATCGTGGTCATCGTGCTCCCGGTCGTCCTCATGTTCACTCTGCCGCAGAGCGCAGCGCAGTGGGTCCAAAAGTACACCCCGGCAGCCGCGTTCAGCCTCCAAAGCAGCATCCCGCGTTACCAGCAGGTGGCGTGCTATCCCACGAAGGGCTGTTTCGCTTTGTCCCCCTGGGCGGGTTTCGGCGTGTTCGCCGTCTACGCGGCAATCGCACTTGCCGTGGCCTTCGTCCTTCTCCGAACGCGAGACGCCTGATGGACGCCGTGCTCGACGACACGACAGCCCCCACGATGGAGAGGTATCGGTTCGTGCAGACCGGGCCGGTCGGTCGCCCGCCGCGTTGGCAAAGTGCGGGCGAAGCCCTCCACACCGAGTGGACCAAGCTGCGCACGGCGCGGTTCAACTGGTGGCTCCTTGCCGGCGCGGTGGTCGTCACGGTGGCGGTGAGCGCCGTTGGCGACGCCGTCGTCACCTGCACCCCCCGCATCGCCAGTTGTCAGCAGGACACCACGCAGCTCAGCCTGTCGGGCATCGGCTTCGGTGGCCAGATCCTGATCGCCGTTCTCGCAGTGCTGGCCATCAGCGAGGAGTACGAGACCGGCATGATCAGGACGACCCTGACGGCCATGCCCCGCCGAACCACCGTGTTCGCTGCCAAAGCGGTCCTGCTCGCGGGCGTCGCGACCGCTGTCGGGGCGGTCAGCGTCGGGGCCAGCATCCTCGCCGGGCGACTCATCCTTCCTTGGAGCGGCTTCACGATTGCGCGCGGGTTTGCGCCGTTGTCCCTCGGCAATGGGGCGACGTTGCGCGCCGCCCTCGGCTCCGTGCTCTACCTCGCCTTGATAGCCCTGCTCGGTCTGGGCATCGCCACCGCTCTGCGCAATACCGCCGCAGCAGTGGGCGGCACCCTCGGCCTTCTCTACCTCTTTCCACTGCTCGCCGAGGTGGCAGGGAGCACCACGTGGCAACGCCGGTACGAGGCGATCGGCCCGATGCCCGCCGGACTCGCGATCCAGGCCACCAAGGGTCTCAGCACCGTGCCGATCCAGCCCTGGGCGGGTCTAGGTGTCCTTGCGGCCTGGGCAGTCGGTGCGATGCTCATCGGGTGGTTGGTACTGCAGCGACGTGACGCCTGAGCGGCCGTATTTTGATGGCGGTGATGGTTAGAGCCCGCCGCGATTTAGGTTGAGCGTTCATACCGCGTCGATGGTGTAGTTCCA
>JBOGGH010000086.1:0-7895 GCA_050743905.1 Acidimicrobiales bacterium | reverse complement strand
CTTCGCTCCGGTTCTCGCTCGGCCTCCGGCCGACCCTTGACCGCCCTCCCCTCTGCTTGACCTGCCCCGAAACCCGTCCGGGAAACCCGTCGCGACGCGCTTGACAAACCGTTCCACATCAGTCCTTCGCGGTGGACAACGGAGCCTTCTCGTATTGGAAGGCTGGGAAGCAAGCGGATTGGTCCGGCTACTACGACTGGGCCGCCCACTGGCTTCGTCACCCGGCCTGTGACTGGGCCGTCATCCCCGACGTCATCGGGGGAACCGAAACAGAGAACGATGACTTGATCGAGCAGTGGCCACACGGGGACCGCGGCGTACCGGTGTGGCACCTCGACGAGTCGATCGACCGACTCGTCCGCATGGCCGCCCGGTGGCCAAGGATCGCGCTCGGCTCGGCGGCGGCATTCGACGCTAGGTCGCCGTCGAAGTGCGTCAACCGTCTCCGTCACGCCCTGCGATCGGTCAGCGACGACGACGGGTACCCGCTCGTGAAGTTGCACGGGCTCCGGATGCTCAACCCGAAGATCGTCACCGCGGTCCCGCTCGCCTCGGCCGACTCCACCAATGTCGCCCACAACATCGGGCTCGACGTGGCCTGGCAGGGGCCGTACTGCCCGAAGACGAGAGAGACGAGGACCGACGTGTTGATCGAACGCATCGAGGCACATCAATCACCCCCGCGTATGGACCACCGAGGAGCGGGAGCATGAAGCACCGGCTGGCAGGTCTGATGGCCCTCTGCGGGTTCATGACGATGATTCCCGTGGCCAACGTGTGGCTCGACCACTTCGGCTTGTGGCGGCTTCCACTTCTCGGCCCGGTCAGTTCGGGCGTCATCTGGATCGGCTTAGCGTTCGTGTTGCGCGACGTGGGACAGCTTCTGCTTGGCCGTTGGTGGTCGTACCTGGCGATCGTTGTCGGCGTCCTGTTGTCCTGGAGCTTGGCGTCGCCGGCACTGGCGGTCGCGTCGGGGGCGTCGTTCGCGTGCAGCGAGGTGCTGGATGCTGCCATCTACACCCCGCTTGCCAACCGAGCGTTCCTACGGGCCACGCTCGTCTCGGGGTGGGTCGGGAGCCTGGCCGACTCCGCTGTGTTCGTGGACCTCGCCTTCCACTCGTTCCAGGGTTGGTGGCAACTCGGCGTCGTCAAGGCACTTGTGGTGGCCACTGTGACGCCCGGCGCCTATGTCGCCCGTCGCCGGCTGTCGTCAGCACCGAGGCGAACGGCGGATCAGGTCGAAACCTTGGAGGCAGCGTGACGCTCGACATCCTCTCGTTAGGTGCCGGCGTGCAGTCGACGACGGTGGCGTTGATGTCGATCGGGGGCGAGCTACCGAAGCTTGATCACGCGATCTTCGCGGACACGGGCGCTGAGCCGGCTCCCGTCTACCAACACCTCCGCTGGCTCCAGCCGATTCTGGAGGATGCCGGCATTCCCGTGCACCGCGTGTCGACGGGCGACCTGACGGCCGACGCCCTGGACCCCACCCATCGGTTCGCGTCGATACCACTGTTCGTCAAGCTGGCGAAACCTCGGCACGACAAGCGAGGCCGCCTGGCGACCGTGGGGATGATCAGACGGCAATGCACCGGTGAGTACAAGCTGAAGCCGATCCTTGCCATGCAGCGAGAACTTGCCGGTATCGCCCCGGCAAGCCGGCCGAAGGACGTCCGGGTCAGGTCGTGGCAGGGCATCTCCTGGGACGAGTCCGAGCGGATGCGCGACCCGTTGCGGGCCTGGATCACCAACGTCTACCCGCTGGTGGACCGGCGCATGACCCGCTACGACTGCCTGAAGTGGCTGGCCGACCACAAGTTCCCCCGACCGCCACGCAGTGCGTGCCGCGTGTGTCCTTTCCGAACCGACCACGAGTGGCGGTGGCTGCGCGACCACGCTCCGTCTGATTGGGCCGAGGCCGTCGCCTTCGACCACGCCATCCGGGAACTTCGGGGCGGCGCCCGTGGTCGCACACGCCTGGTCGGGGAGCCGTACCTGCATCGGTCCTTGGTCCCGCTAGACGAGGTTGACCTTCGTACCCCCGAAGACGCCGGGCAAGGGGTGCTGTTTCGTTCCTGCGACCCGTTCGGCTGCACGGCCGGCCCGCCCGCGAGCTTCGTGTGGCTGGATGAACTGGAGGCGGCGTGACGACCGCGGATGGGACGTTGCCCATTGAGGACGACGATGCCGAAGGGCGGGCCGGCACCGAGGGCGAGAAGCAGTTCGCCTCCCTCGAAGCATTCGTGGCCGGCTACTTGTCGCCCCTCCTGGCTCGCAAGGCCACGCCCCGCCGCGTGTGGTGCTCGAAGTGGTGGGCGCACCCCGAAGCGGTGCTTCGGCTGTGGTCGTTGTGGCAAGCCTGGGAGGTCTTCTTCGCCGAGGGCGGCGCGGGACCAAGTTCCTGGTGGGTCTACCACCTGGACCATCACCTCATGGTCCTGTTCGACGGCGAGGCTGGCCCGTTCGCCCTGTGCCGGGACGGTCACACCAACGCCGCGCAACCGCTCCCCACCGACCCCGCCCCGGCGGGCGCCGGGCCGATCATCGTGGGCGAGCGGTCGAAGGACCAGGGAGATGCCGTCGTCGATCCCCAGCCCCCCGGGCCGACCGCAACCGGCGCCCCTCCCGTCACACCGGCGGCGTACGCTGGTGGCGAGGAGGACCGGCGATGGACAGAGCGTGCGACCATAAGGCCCGACAGGGGTGGGTGAGCAAGTCGAACAGCTCAGCCTGTTCGGAGCAGCCGAGGAGGTCAGCCATGTTCCTACCCGACGACCTGAGCGTGGACGAAGAGACGCTGGTGGCGACGGTGCGCGGCCAGCTCGTGGCGCGCCGCCAGCCGAAGACCCAGGCCGAACGCCAGGCGGTAGCCCAGGAAGCGGACCAGGTGGCGGCCGAGATGATCCAGGTGGCACGGGCGGAGCGCTGGACCGACGAGACGCCCGACGAGCCGGAGACCGACAACGAACGCTGGTGGCGCAACTTCCGCGAGGAGGTAGCGAGCCTCGATCTGTCCCGGGGATCGATCGAGGAGGTCATGGTGATGGAGGGCGAAGGCAGGGCAGTCGGCGAGTGGATGCTCGTCCGGACACCCTCACCCCCCGGCGCGCCTTAGACGACAACCTCGCTGCGCTCGAAGTCGTCGTCGCCCACCGGGGCGAGGAGCACCCCCGCCTGACGGGAAGCGAGCGGGAGAAACTCGACCGCTGGCACGGCTGGGGGGCTGCGCCACAGGTCTTCGACCGGGCCGAGTTCACCACCGACCGGGCGCATCTGCGGACCCTGCTCGGTGAGGAGGGGTACCAGGCAGCGGCCCGCAACACCCTCAACGCTCACTACACCGATGCCGGCCTGGTCACCGCCATCTGGTCGGCGGTCCAAGCGGCCGGCATTACCGACGGCATCTTCATTGAACCGGGCTGTGGGAGGGGTAACTTCATCAGTCTCGCCCCCGAGCAGATGCGGGGGCTGGGTGTCGAGCTGGACCCGGCCACCGCCCGGGTGGCCGAGCTGCTGGCCGACCCGCGGCACCTCGTCATCAATCAAGACTTCGCCTCCTTGTCGATCAGGCCAGGCACGGCAGTCGCCGCGGTCGGCAACGTCCCGTTCGCCAACGTGGGCCTGTTCGACCCGATGTTCAATCCGGATCGCAAGTTGTCGATGCACGACCATTTCTTGGCCAAGGCCGCGGCCCTCCTGGCACCCGGCGGGGTCGGCGTCCTCATCACCAGCCGGTACACCCTGGACGCCGTGACCACCGGCGGCCGGCAGGCCATCGGTCGCTATGCCGACTTCATCGGTGCCGTCCGCCTGCCCTCGGCCGCTCATCGCCGGGAGGCCGGCACGTCGGTCGTGACCGACGTGGTCGTACTACGGGGCCGCGGACCCGACACCCCGGCCGATCACGCGCCGGGCTTTCTCGATCGGGCAGGCGAGGTGGCCGAGTGGCGAGGACGGCCACTGGCAGAACCGATGGCCATGTCGCGCTACTACGGTTCCCATCCCGATCACGTGATCGGGGATGTCACGGTGGTCTCCGGTCCCTACGGCGTGCAGATGGCGGTGGAGGGACCCTCAGCACCGACTGAGGAGCTGGCCGCGGCGCTGGCTCGGCTGGTGGCGACCATCGGTCCGGCCCCAGTCCCGCTCGGGACCGACGAGGGACCGTCTGGGCTGGTGGCCCTGGGGCCGGCGCGTACCCCGGTCGGGCGGATCGAACGACGCCGGTCGGGAGTCTTCCGGCGGCGAGAGCCCGAGGGATGGGTCGCCCACGATCCAGGAAGCGCCAGCGGCGAGCTGGCAGCACTGGTCGCGTTACGCGACCAGGCGCGTCAACTGGTCGATCTCGAAGGGGCGGCCGAGAGCCCCGAGGAAGTCATCGAAGCTCGACGCGCCGACCTGGCGTCTGCCTACCACCGCTACGTCGAGCGCCACGGCCCGCTCAACCGGGTGCGGGTCAACGAGGACACCGGGCGACGGAGCTACCCCCGGATGGGGGGGTTCCGCAAGGACCCTGACTTCCCGCGGGTCGCCGCGCTGGAGGTCTACGACGAAGAAAGCGGCACCGCGTCGCCGGCCACGATCCTCCAACGCCGGGTGTTGCACCCCGTCGTCGTTCCCGAGCGCGTGGACGACCCGGCTGACGCGCTCTCCATGAGCCTCCAGCAACTCGGTCGGGTGGACGAGGCGTTCATGGCCGAGGTGACGGGACGCCCCGCCCCCGAGGTCCTGGCCGCCCTGGGTGATCGGGTCTTTCGGGACCCCGAACTGGAGCGCTGGGTCGTTGCCGAGGAGTACCTGTCCGGCAATGTGCGAACCCACCTCGACGCCGCCCGGCAGGCGGCTGCGGCCGACGAAGGGCTGCTGCGCAATGTCGCCGCCCTGGAGGCGGCACTGCCCCGCGACGTCATTGCCGACGAGCTCGACGGCGTGCTGGGTGCACCCTGGATCGACCCCGAGGTGGTCGAGGAGTTCGCCCGGTCGCTCTGCCCAGTGCCCTCCCTGCGCCAGCACATCACCGTCGCCCGGTCCCCTGGGACTGGCGAGTGGGTGGTCGGTTCGAGCGGGCCGGCCAGGGAGGCGATGGGACGCGACCACGAGTTCGGCGGCGAGGAGTTCAACGCGATCTCCGTGCTCGCCGCTGCGCTCAATGGCCGGTCGCCCGTCGTCTACATGCCCGGACCCAACGACACCCGCGTCGTCGATCCCGAGGCCACGACCGCAGCGGTGGAGAAGGCCGAGCTGCTCGGTCAGGCGTTCGACACCTGGCTACTGCGGGATGATCCTGAGCGCTCGGCACGGATGCTCGCTCGGTACAACCGGCAGTTCAACTCCCACGTCCCCCGCTCCTACGCCGGGGTCAAGGTGGCGGCACCCGGCCTGCGATCAGACTTCATCTTGCGGCCCCACCAGCACCAGGCGATCGCCCGGATGATCTTCGGCGGGGACTCGCTGCTGGGCCACGCCGTCGGGGCGGGCAAGACCGCCGAGCTGATTGTCGGCTCGATGGAACGCAGGCGGCTCGGGATGTGCGCGCTCCCGGCGTTCGTCGTGCCCAATCACCTGCTGGAGCAGTTCGCGACGGACGTGGCGTCTCTCTACCCCGCGGCCGAAGTCCTCGTCATCGACCGGGACGACATCTCTCCTTCCAAGCGGGCGCTGTTCGCGGCACGAGTCACCAGCCATGACTGGGACGCGGTCGTGATCACCCACTCGTCGTTCGGGCGCTGGGGGGTGTCGCCCGAGGTCACCGAACGGGTGCTCGACAACAAGGTTGACGAGCTGCGCCGAGAGCTGTCCTCGCTCGACCCCCGCACCCGCGGCTGCGACCGAACCCTCACCAAGTCGATAGAGCGGACGTTACTGAACTACGAAGAGCGCCTGAAGGTGGTCCGCCACGCGCTTGAGGAACGCCGGGACGATCACCAGTTCTTCTTCAACGACTCGGGCATCGACTTCTTGGCTATCGACGAGGGTCACGAGTTCAAGAACATGGCGCTCACCTCCAAGGCCCGGAACCTGCGCGGCGTGCCGGTCGGGCCGGGGAGTCTGCGGGCCAACGACCTCGACGAGAAGCTGTGGTGCCTGCGTAACCAGTACCCGGGCCGGGCGGTGCTGACGATGGCCACGGGGACGCCGATCACCAACACCGTGGCCGAGCTGTGGGTGCTGGGCCAGTACCTGCGGCCCGACCTCCTGAACGAGCTGGGGGTGTCCTCGTTCGACGCCTTCCGAGCCCAGTTCACCAGGACTGTCTCCGACATGGAGCTGGACCCCTCGGGCACCCGGATGCGCCGGGTGGAACGGCTGTCGCGGTATCAGAACCTGCCCGAGCTGGCCCGGTTCCTGGGTGAGTTCGCGGACATCGTGACCGACGAGGACCTGGACCTGCCGCGCCCGGCGTTGAAAGGCGGGAAACGCCAGATCGTGGTGGTCCCCCCGTCGCCGGCAATGGAGGCGTTCATGACGACCGAGGTGTCGCGGCGGGCCGACGACATCCACCTGGGTCAGGTTCCCCCTGAAGAAGACAACATGCTCCGGCTCTGTACGGACTGCCGAACGGCGGCCTTCGACTGGGAAAGCTTCCGGGGGGAGCCGGTGGCCGATGAGCACTCGCCGCTGGCCGTGGCCGCCGACCGGATCGCTGCCGTCTACGCCCTCAACGTGAAGCAGGAGTACCTGACCCCAGCCGGCTACCCCCACCCTCGCCCGGGCGCCTTTCAGATCGCCTTCAGCGACCTCGGCACGCCCAAGGCAGACCAGACCTCCGCCTACGAACGGCTCCGCCAGATGCTCGTGGACCGGGGCGTGCCCAGAGAGAAGATCGGCATCATCCATGAGCACGACCAGAACGACGAGTCCAAGGCCCGCTTCTTCGGGGCCTGCCGTGACGGGCGGTACGCCGTGGCCATCACTTCCACGTCCAAGATGGGGATGGGTACCAATGTGCAGGACCGGATGGTCGCCCTCCACCACCTGTCGGTTCCCTGGCGGCCCTCCGACGTGGAGCAGCGCGAGGGCCGAATCCTCCGGCCGGGGAACCAGCACAAAGAGGTCGAGGTGTTCGTCTACGCCACCGAGCGCAGCTTCTCGGTGTTCGGCTGGCAGACGCTCGAACGAAAGGCCGGGTTCATCGGTCAGCTCCTCCGAGCCGATCCGTCAGGACCACGAGTGATCGAGGTCACCGACGACGAAGCCCTCTCCTACGGCGAGGTGAAGGCGCTCTCGACCGGGGACCAGACCTTCGTGGAGGTCGCCGCCCTGGAGGACCGGATCGGTCGTCTCGAACGGCTTCAGCGCAGCCACGCCACCGAGCAGGCAGCGCTCGCCCGCCGGGAGCGGACCGTGGTCGGGCTGATTGGCACGAGCGCACAGCGACGGGACGCGTTGGCCGGGCCGGCGGTGCGAGTGCGCGAGCACGCCGACGATTCCTGGCGCATCGAGATCGACGGCCACACGTTCGACAACCAGGGCGAAGCGGCCCGGGCGCTCGGCCCGCAGCTCCGTCGCTACCAACGTCCCGGTCTGCTCGTCGTGCCTGGACCCGACGTACGCGTCGACTGGGTGGTCCAGACTGACGGCTCGGGCTTCTTCCGCCTCGACGTGGGAGCCGCCTCGATCACCGTCCCCGTCGAGCGCCGGGACCATGACGGCCTGATGGGCGTGTTGCGGCGGGTCACCAACCAGGTCGCAGACATCCCGCTCCGCCACGACCAGGCGGGCGCAGAGGTCGAGCGGCTTACCGCCGAGCTGGATCGGGTCCGGGCCAAGACTGATGTGGAACGGTTTGTCAAGCGCGTCGCGACGGGTTTCCCGGACGGGTTTCGGGGCAGGTCAAGCAGAGGGGAGGGCGGTCAAGGGTCGGCCGGAGGCCGAGCGAGAACCGGAGCGAAGCG
>JBOGGH010000085.1:0-7898 GCA_050743905.1 Acidimicrobiales bacterium | reverse complement strand
GGGGCCCGGGGGTCCCCGTGGCGACAAGGGGCTCCGGGGGGCGGACGACGGACGATGCGGTAGTCCGCCAGCTCGAGGAGGCTCGCGGACTGGGCTTTCTGGGCCCGGGGCCGGTGGCGCCCCACGTGGAGCACGCGCTGGGCTTTGCCGCGGCTGCCGCGGCACTCGGCTCTGGGACGCCGCCGGCGTGGCCGGGGGTCGTGGTGGACCTGGGCTCCGGGGGCGGACTGCCCGGGCTCGTCCTGGCGGGTACCTGGCCGGGCACCGCGTTCGTGCTGGTGGAGGCCTCGGCCCGCCGCGCCGCCTTCCTCCGTCGGGCGGTGGCGTCCTGCGGTTGGGGGGACCGGGTGACCGTGCTGGAGGAGCGCGCCGAGCAAGTGGGGCGGGACCCGGACCGGCGCGGTGCCGCCGACCTGGTGGTGGCGCGCTCCTTTGGACCGCCGGCCGTGGTGGCGGAGTGCGCCGCTCCCCTGCTCCGCGTGGGCGGGGTGCTGCTGGTGTCTGAGCCGCCCCGGGAGGACGGTGAGAGCCGCTGGCCCGGGAAGCCGCTCGGTGAGCTCGGCCTCGGGACGTCCCAGGAGATCCGTGACGGGTACGGCTACCGGTCGATGGTCCAGGTACGGCCCTGCCCGGACCGCTATCCCCGGCGGGTGGGCGTGCCGGCCAAGCGCCCCCTCTTCTGAACAGGGCGTTTTCTGAACAGGACGCTCAGAGACGGGTGCTGGGGCGTTCCTGCGCAGCCCCCGCTTGAGGACCCGACGACGGCTGAAGGGCCCGGGCGTAGCGCTGGCGCATGTCCTGGAAGCGCTGGTGGCCGTAGCCGTCGATCGTTGCCGTGATGCGGCTCTCAAGCAGGGGAACGAGGACGTCCCGGAGGAAGGCACCCCTGGCCATCCACTGGAAGTAGTGGCGCCCGCCATGGGTATACGGCCCGTAGAGCCGCCCGCCGGGGAAGGTGCGCTCGATCCACCGGAACATCGCCTCGTGCCGGACGTGCATGCGGAGGGTGACCTGGGGCTGGCGGCCGTCACCCCCGAAGTGGCCCTCGCCCACGAGAAGGCCCACCAGCACCCCGATCTCGTACTCGCTGGCCACCAGGCCGCTCCTCGGTCCGCACTGTTGTTTCACCGTATGGTACCACGTGGAACATCGTCGCTCCGGGCGGCCGTGGTTTCCCCGGGTTCTCTCCGGTCTGGTGGTGCACGCTGCTGACGGGTTCACTCTCGTTGCACCTGCGGCCGGGCCAAGTTGTTTCACCGTCATGATGCACGTGGAACAACCGGTGATGGCCAAGCCGCCGACGAGATGCCGTGGCGTCCACTCGGCGACGGGGAGATCTCGGGAAATTCCGTCGAACCCCGACATTGGAGCTTGACCTGAGGTGCCGGGAAAGCGAGGATGGACACGTGCAGCAACGTCGCCGCCGGCACGCGTGATGCGCCTTCGCCGCCGTGAGCGGGAGCCGGGTGCGCCTGAGGAGGCCCATGGGGGAGAATTGCAGCAGGCGCAGCACGAGCCACCGGTCGGTCCCGACGAGGGCTGGGCCGGTTCGGGGATCGAGGAAGTGGAGGCGGCGGGGGAGCCCGAGGCCGAGATGGTGACGGACGGGGTACCCGATCCCGTCGAGGGAGCGGCCGTGCAGGAGGCCGGGAAGACCGGGAAGGCCGAGGAGGTGGTGGACGAGGGCGTCACGCCCACCCCCCCGGCCGGCGAGGAGCGGGCGGGTGGCCCGCCCTCCAGGAGCGGTCCCGTCCCGGACCAGCTTGCGGCGACCCTGGCGGAGCCGGCGGCCCAGCGGGAGCTCCCGCGGGTCCTGGCGGTCGCCAACCAGAAGGGCGGCGTGGGCAAGACCACTACCACGGTCAACCTCGGTGCGGCGCTGGCCGAGCTGGACTACAGGGTGCTGGTGGTGGACCTGGATCCGCAGGGGAACGCCACGACCGGGCTCGGGATCGACGCCCGCAACTTCGAGCTGTCGATGTACGACGTCATCATGCGGGACGCGCCCATCGAGGACTGCATCGAGGCCACCAGCGTCCGCAACCTCTTCGTGGCTCCCGCCACCATCGACCTGGCCGGGGTGGAGATCGAGCTCGTGCCCGCCTTCAGCCGGGAGCTCAAGCTGAAGAAGGCGATCGACGCCGTGGTGGACGACTTCGACTTCGTCCTCATCGACTGTCCCCCGTCGCTGGGCCTGATCACCGTGAACGGGCTCGCCGCGGCCTCGGAGGTCCTGGTGCCTATCCAGTGCGAGTACTACGCGCTGGAAGGGCTCAGCCAGCTCCTCCGCAACGTCCACCTCGTGGCCTCGAACCTCAACGGTGACCTGGAGATCACGACGATCGTGCTCACGATGTACGACGCCCGGACCCGGCTGGCCGTCGACGTGGCTTCCGAGGTCCGCGAGCACTTCGCCGGCCGGGTGTGCCGGAGCGTGATCCCGCGGACCGTGCGGCTCTCGGAGGCGCCGTCGTTCGGCCAGCCGATCACCGTGTTCGATCCGACCTCGCGGGGCGCGATCGCCTACCGCGAGCTTGCCAAGGAGGTGAGCAATGGCGCGGCGAAGCGGGCTGGGTAAGGGCCTCGGGGCGCTGATTCCCACCGAGGCGGTGGGGGAGCGGGGATCGGCGCTGCGGGAGGTGCCGATCGCCAGTATCCGGCCGAACGCCCGGCAGCCGCGGGCCCACTTCAACGAGGAGGCCATGGCGTCCCTCGCCGCCTCCATCCGCGAGGTGGGGGTCCTGCAGCCGGTCCTCGTGCGCGAGTTGGATGAGGAGGAGGGTGAGAGCTACGAGCTGATCGCGGGGGAGCGGCGGTGGCGTGCGGCCCGGCGCGCCGCGCTGCAGACCATCCCCGTGCTCGTCCAGACGAGCACCAGCGACGTGCAGAGCCTCGAGCACGCGCTGGTGGAGAACCTCCACCGGGAGGACCTGAACGCCCTCGAGGAGGCGGCCGCGTACCAGCAGTTGATCGACGAGTTCGGGATGACCCACGAGCAGGTGGCCACCCGGGTGGGGAAGAGCCGCACCACGGTGACCAACACCCTGCGCCTGCTCCAGCTCCCGGCGGGCGCGCAGCGCGCGCTGGCCGAGGGCACCATCTCCGCCGGTCACGCCCGGGCGCTCCTGGGCACGCCGGACCGGGCGCTGCAAGAGGGCCTGGTCCAGCGGATCGTGGCCGAGGGCCTGACCGTCCGGGCGGTGGAGGAGGCGGTCCGGGCCGGGGACGGAGGGCCGGAAGGCGGCGAGGCCGCCGTGGACGGACCTCCCGCCGACGACGGTAATACCAATGGTACTACCAGCCGCGGGGTCGGCCCCCGGCACCTGCCGGAACCCGGCGTCCTGGAGCTCGAGGAGCTGCTCTCGGCGCACCTCAACACGAGGGTGAAGGTCGAGCTGCACCACCGCCGGGGGCGCCTCATCGTGGACTTCGCAACCCTCGAGGACCTCGAGCGGATCTACCGGGCCATGGTCGAGGGTGCACCGGTGCCGGTGCCGCCGCCGGGGCAGATGGAGGGCACCGGCTGACCCGGCCGGACGTCTTCCCTGGTCAGGGCGGGTGCAACGGGAACCGTCAACCCGGCCTTCAGGCGCGTCCACAACCTGTGCATGACGTTGTGGATTGTTGATTTCTCCTTGAACTGCAGGGTTTCGACGCGGGGTGTTCGCGCACGGACCCGCCTGCTCACGCGACCGTCACGATCGCACCGCCGTCGGCCGGCGCTCCCCGAGCCGGCGCCCGCCCGGCGTCACTCCCAGGCGGTGCCGGCCCAGGCCACCAGCGCGCCGGCGAGGGCGTCGGCCAGGGCCGCGCCGTGCTCCACCACGGCCTGCGCCGGCCCCACCTCCACGATCACCGCCGGCATGCGGGTCTCGCGGAGGACCGGGACCGACATCCCCCGCACGCCGCCCGCCGGCGCCCCGAGGGCGGCCGGCACCCGCTCCTCCACCAGCTCGGCGAGCCGGTGGCCGCCGGGGGACTCGTACCGGTAGCCGGCGTAGTAGGACGCGGTGACCCCGGCGTGGGCGGGGTCCAGCCTGACCGCGAGGAAGACGTCCACCCCGGCCGTGTTGGCCTGGTTGGCCTGGGCCGAGCCGTCCGGGTGGTGCAGCGACGTCACCCGGGCGCCGGCGGTCACCAGGCGCCGGCGGAGCGCGCCCACGATCGTGCCCAGCCCGCCCTCCTCGCCCACGGCCACGTGGCGTCCGGCGAGGGTGGGCGGGGCCTGGCGGAGCCGCTCCCGGTCGCGGACCGTGGACACGAGCTCGGCCTGCTGGTGGCGGGCCTGGACCCGCAGGAGCTCGAGCAGCGTGGTGGCGCCCAGGATGCCGTCGACCGGCAGGCCGGCGTTCCGCTGGAAGTCGCCCAGCGCCGCCGAGGTGGCGTCCCCGAAGATGCCGTCCACGCGCCCGGCGTCGAAGCCGAGCGCGCCCAGGCGCTGCTGGAGCTCGGCGACGTCGTCGCCGCGGAGCATGGGGGTGCGCCGGTAGAGGAAGCGGTCGCCCAGGCGGAAACCGGACTCCACCAGGGTGTCCCAGGTCTGCCGGCCGCAGACGCCGTCCACCCGGAGGCCGCGCCGGTACTGGAAGGCCTCCACCGCCGCCCTCGTGCCCCGGCTGAACTGCCCCGCGGGGTCCCCCGACGTGTCGAAGCCGAGCGCGGCGAGCCGCCGGCGCACGTCCACCACCGCCTCACCCTCGTCGCCCTCGGCCAGCGGGAGCGCCGCCGCGGCGGCGTCACGGCCGTCTCCCGGTCCCACCATGCCGGCGGCGGCGCCTACAGGTACTCGGCGATCTCCTGGAGGAGCTGGCCCTTGGGCTTGGCCCCGATCAGGCGCGTCTTCGGCTCCCCGTCCTTGAACAGGATCAGCGTGGGGATGCTCATGACGTCGTACCGGCGGGTCACGTCGAGGTTGTCGTCGATGTTGAGCTTGCCGATCTCGAGCTTCCCCGCCTGCTCCTCGGCGATCTCCTCCAGCACCGGGGTGATCATCTTGCACGGCCCGCACCACTCCGCCCAGAAGTCCACCAGGACGGGCACGTCCGAGGCCTTGACATGCTCGTCAAACGTAGCGTCGTCCAGCGTCACGATCTTCCCGCTCATCTGCGTCTCCTCACTCCGGCGGTGCCGGGCTCTCCGGGCGGCCGCGGTGGTCAACACCTCATCGGGCGCCGCTCTTCCCGCGGGTCGTCGCTCAGGCGCCCCGGGCCTCCAGCCAGCGCTCGGCGTCGATGGCGGCCATGCAGCCCGAGCCGGCCGCCGTGACCGCCTGGCGGTAGACGTGGTCCTGGACGTCCCCGCAGACGAACACGCCGTCCACGCTGCTCCGGCTGCCGCCGAAGGTGCGCACGTAGCCGTTGTCCTCGAGCTCGAGCTGCCCCGCCAGCGCGGCGGTGTTGGGCTCGTGGCCGATGGCCACGAACAGGCCGGTGACGGCCAGCTCCGTCTCGGCCCCGGTCGCCGTGTCCCGCAGGCGCACCCCCACTACCTTGTCCTCGCCGAGGACCCCCACCACCTGGGCGTTCCACCGGAACTCGATGGTGGGGCTGGCGAGCGCCCGCTCCTGCATGATCCGGGACGCCCGTAGCCGGTCCCGGCGGTGGACGAGGATCACCTTGGAGGCGAAGCGGGTGAGGAAGAGGGCCTCCTCCAGCGCCGAGTCGCCCCCGCCCACCACCACGATCTGCTGGGAGCGGAAGAAGAAGCCGTCGCAGGTGGCGCAGGTGGACACGCCGTAGCCCAGGAGGCGGTCCTCGCCCGGGACGCCGAGCATGAGGGCGCGGGCACCGGTGGCCACGATGACCGCGTCGGCGGTGTAGGTGGGCTCGGCGGCGGCCGGGTCGCCGGTCCACGCGCCGAACGGCGGGCCCGAGAGGTCGAACCTGGTCACCCTGGCCGTCACCAGCTCGGCGCCGAACCGCGCCGCCTGGCCCCGCATGGCCGTCATGAGCTCCGGGCCCATGATCCCGTCGGCGAAGCCCGGGTAGTTCTCCACCTCGGTGGTAAGCATGAGCTGGCCGCCGGGCTGGTCGCTGGTGGAGGACGGCTCGCCCTCCACCACCACCGGCCCGAGCTGGGCCCGCGCCGTGTACACCGCGGCGGTGAGCCCGGCCGGGCCGGAGCCGGCGATGAGGACCTTGCGGTGCTCGGGCATGCCGTCGCTCAGCGAGCCTCCGGCGCCGTGCGCCGGGACCAGGCCAGCAGCCCGGCCAGGGAGAAGATGCCGCCGAGGACGGCGTAGGAGATCCACACCCGGCCGCCGAAGGCGTAGACGTCGAGCAGCCGCACCAGCCCCACCGACAGCAGGACCAGCAGCACGAGGGAGAGGACGGCCACCAGGGTGCCGAAGACCACCGCCCGGGTGGCGAGCATGGCGGGACGGATGGCCAGGTCGTGGATGGTGTCCACCACGAGGTCCACGGCGTCCGCCGCCTTCCTCGGCCAGTCGGCGGTCATGGTGGCGCCGTCGTCGCCGGCCGCCGGCCCCGCGGCGCCCGGCCCGCTGCCGGACGGGCTACTGGCGGCCCCGGTGGGAGCGTCCGTCATGGCCGGGAGGTTAGCGGCCGGCGGCCCCCGGCCGACACCCCGGCCACGGCCCGCCGCGCCGGCCCGCGCCGCGCCGGCCGTGACGGGCGGGGTCAGGGGCGCGGCGCACGGACGTAGCAGATCCCGATGGAGCCGGGCCCGGCGTGGGTGCCGACCACGGGACCGAGGTCCACCACCACCAGGGGGTGGGTGGTCTCCAGGCCGGCAAGGCGCGCCACCACCTGGTCGACGTCGTCGGCGGCGCCGCTGCACACCGCCACCCGTTCCAGGGGGGCGTCGGCCAGGCACTTGCCCACCAGGTAGTCGAGGGCGCGGGTGCGGGTCCGCTGCTTGGACTCCTGCTCCACCACGCCGCCGCGCACCTCGATCACCGGCTTGATCGACAGCAGGGAGCCCACGAGGGCGGCCGCCCCGCCGATGCGGCCTCCCCGCTGGAGGTGGTCGAGCGTGCCCAGCACGCCCAGGACGCGCGTCCGCCCGGCCGTCTCCCGGACGTCGCGGACGAGGTCGTCCAGGCCCGCACCCCCGGCGGCCCGGTCGGCGGCCGCCATGCACAGGAGGCCCTGGCCCATGGTGAGGGTCCCGGTGTCCACCACCCGGACGGGCACCCGCCCGGCGAGGGCCTCGGCGCCGGCGAGGGCCGACTGGTAGGTGGCCGACACCCCCGAGGAGATCGTCAGGCAGAGCACGCCGTCGGCGTCGGCGTCGGCGGCCTCCTGGAAGGCGGCCCGGAAGGCCCCGGGTGACGGGGCCGCGGTCTCGGGGAGGGTGGGTGACGTCCGGCACCGGCGCCAGAACTCGTCGGGGGAGAGGTCGCGTCGGTCGGCCAGTTCCTCGCCGCCGAACCGGATGGTGAGCGGGACCACGGTGATCCCCCCGGCGCGCGCCAGATCCGCCGTGAGGTCGCACGCGCTGTCGGTGATCACCCGCACCCCGGACATGACGCCTCCATCGATCGTCTCGGATCCCCGCGGCCGTCCGGCACCGGTCCCCGCGCCGCGGCCACCGGCAGCAAGCTACCCCGGTCGCTCCGGCCGGGCCCGCCGCCGGCCCGGGCGCCCGCCGGGGTCCTCCTCCTCGGCGTCGTAGGGCCGCCGCCTCCCGCCGCCTCCCGCCCGCCCGGGCCCGGCGGGACGGGCGCGGCCCGTGCTGTCCGCCCGGCCCAGCACGCGGACGGTCCCGGACGGGCCCACGGGGGGCACCATCCCCGTGCCCGGCCCCATGCCGCCCCCGTACTCCACCCCGCCCCCGTACGGGCCGCCCCCGGCGGCGGCCTCGGCCCCGATGGTCCCGGGCCGGCGGCGCGCCGGTGGACCGGACGTGGTGCCCCCCACCCGGCGCGCCCCCCGGCC
>JBOGGH010000084.1:0-7910 GCA_050743905.1 Acidimicrobiales bacterium | reverse complement strand
CAGCCTGGATCTCTCGTCGGATAACCCGGCAGTTGGGCTTCGCGCCTCGTTGGCGCTCCATCGCCTGGCTGAGAGGGTCGAAGCGAACCAGGTCGCGTCGGCTCGGGAAAAGGGCTGGTCTTGGCAACAGATCGGAGACGCTTTGGGCGTCACCCGCCAATCCGTGCACACCAAGTACAACAAGGAGTCGTCGTGACCACCGAATCCGTTGTGCCAGAGGTGCTCCATGTCTGGGCCGTCTATCTGCAGGCCAGTGAGGAGGCTCGTCGCCGAGGTGATCGCCGAACTGGCACCGATCACGTCTTGCTCGGCCTGTTGGAGGATCCCTCGATCGAAGACGTGTTGGGCGTGAGCCTGCAGCAAGCTCGCCAGGCGCTCGAATCGCTCGATCAGGAGGCCCTGTGTGCCCTGGGCATGGGGTCCGGCACCGAGGCTCCCCCACTGCCGATGCGCGCCGTGCCGAAGAAGCCGACGTTCAGAGCCGTCATGAAAAGGGATCGTCTCCGCATGACGCCCGCGGCGAAGAACGTGCTTGAAGAAGCGGTCAAGCCCAACCGCAGGAAGACCCAGGTCACGCCCCAGCAGGTGCTGGCCCAGATCCTCACTCTCCAACCACCAGATCCTGCGGCGGTGCTGCTGGGCGCTCTCCGCGTGGACACGTCGGAGGTTCGGGGCCGATTGGTTGCGGTCACGCCCGACGACTGAGCCCGTGCCGCTCGGCCCGCTCGGCCCGTCACAGTCTCAGTGCAATTGAGGAGGTACGTCCATGGGAGACGATCGAGTCAGCGCTACCACGGTGATAGCCGCACCGGCGGAGGCCATCTTCGCCGTCCTCGCCGATCCGGCAACCCATGCCGCGATCGATGGCACCGGATGGGTCCGCGATGCCCGCGATGCCGAACCGTTGACCGGTGCCGGGCAGGTCTTCCGGATGTCCATGTACCACCAGGGCCACCCCGACGGTGACTACCAGATGGCAAACCGGGTCCAGGTGTTCGACCCGCCGAGCGCTATCTCTTGGGAGCCGGGGAACGAGGCCCCCGACGGTACGGTGACCTTCCCCGGCTGGATCTGGCGATACGACCTCGTGCCGGCTGGACCATCGAGCACCTCGGTCACCCTGACGTACGACTGGTCTGCAGTCCCGGTACCCATCCGAGAGCACGTCGGGTTCCCGCCGTTCCCGTCCGAGCATCTGGGCAATTCCCTCGTCCACCTCGCCGATCTGGCTGCGGGGCGTGAACCTTTCAAGGAGCCGCGTACAGGCGACCACTCGGCGTGACCCCCGCGCCGCGGTGGCGTGGAACGCACGCAGGCAGGTCGGTCCGAGGCGATCCGTTCGCCGTTGCCGGTCGTCAACGGCGAACGCGATAGTGAACGTGGGTGACGCCGCCTTCGCCTATGAGGGCTCTGGTTCGCTCCAGTTCTCGGTGCCCGATGCCGAGGTGCTCGAACAGCGGCCGACCCTCGCCGAACAGCACCGGGACGAGGGTGATCTCGAGCTCGTCAAGGAGGCCTGCGGTAAGGGCGCGCCGCGCGACGACGCCGGCCCCGTGGACGAGCACGTGCTTGTCGCCGGCTGCGTACCGGGCATCCCGGACTGCCGCCTCGAGGGCACTGACGTAGCGGACGGCTGGCCAGGTGGCCGCCCAGTCCGGTGCCGGGCCGCGGCTGAGGATGTAGATGGGCACACCGTCGTAGTGGTCACCGCCCCAGCCGCCCGCGCCCTCGAACGTTCCCCGTCCGGTGATGACTGCTCCCGTCGACATGATCTCGTCGTAGACCTGGCGGTTGACGCTGCCGCTCGGTAGCTGCTGGGCCGCCGCCTGGTGATCCCGCCCGGCGGCAACAGGAAAGAGCCATTCGTGCAGCCGCAGCCCTCCGTCGCCGAGCGGGTTGTGGAGGCTCGCGTTGGGCCCGGTGATGAACCCGTCGAGGGACATGGACATGTACAGCACCGTCGGGGACATGCCGTTCGCTCCTGGTGTTGGCTCGATCGGGAGGGTAGACGGGCCGGAAGAGCCGCGCTCATCGCCGAGGTTTCGGTAACGCGGCGCCAGGGCGGCTATCGGCGGGTGAGGGCGAGGTGGATGGCACCGCTGGGGGAGCTGGCTGCCTCCATCTCGAAGCGTTGCTCGAGTTCCTCCAGTCCGTCCCAGAGGCGTTCGCCCCGGCCGAGGACTATGGGCACGATCACCACGTGCATGTAGTCGATCAGGTCGGCGGCGAGAAACTGGCGGACCGTCGACGGGCCCCCGCCGATCCGGACGTCGAGACCGCCGGCAGCCTCGCGGGCGACCTCCAGGGCCTCCGCGGGGTCGGCGTCGATGAAACGGAAGGTCGTCTCGCCCTGCAGCTCGATCGGGGGCCTGGGGTGATGGGTGAGCACGTAGACCGGGGTGTGGAACGGCGGGTTCTCGCCCCACCAACCCCTCCAGCTCTGGTCGGTCCATGGGCCGCGCTGGGGCCCGAACTTGTTGCGACCCATGATCTCCGCACCGATGCCCGAAGCCCAGCTACCGGCGAAGGCGTCGTCGACGCCGGTGCTGCCGCCCGGGTCGCCAACGGGCTGTTGGAGGCTGCGGAAGGCCCTCGTGGGGAAGAACCATTCGTGGAGCCGGCTGCCGGCATGTCCGAACGGCGCCTCAAGAGTCTGACCCTCGCCGGTGCCGAACCCGTCGAGGGACACCGAGAAGTTGTGGACCCGGACCCGTGGCATGACCCCTCCCCTCAGGCGTTGCTCATGGGGCACCGCCGGTTGGGCTGATCGATGCGGGCGATCCTACCGTCGGCGACGATGAGGGCGTCGCTGGACCGGGCGCCGAGAGCGCGCGTAGCGAGAGGGCGGTGAGCCAGCCGAACCGGTAGGCGATCGAGAGCCGCTGGAAGATCCCGCCCTTGCCGGCGAGGCGAGATCCGTTACCGAAGGCGTTGCCGAACAGGACGAAGCTCCCGACCATGGCGAGGCTGGGCGCTGCCGAGCAGCAGGCCCAGCGGTGGTCCCTGCTCCGTACGGCGGTGGCTGCGCTGGCCATGGCCGCAGCGGGGATGCCGGCGAAGATCGGGACGGCGAAGAGGTTGTGCAGCCGCCCCGCTGGCGTCGGCGCGGCCGTGCCCCGGCGCGAGTCGCGCCGATGACCGTGAAGCCGCCGGCGAACAGCGGTCCGGCAATGGCACCGCAGAGCAGTCGGGCGGCACGCCACCGCCGAGCGCGTGCGGTGCTGGGTACGAAGCGAACCCTACCGGCGTGCAGCGAACCGCGAAGGGGGTCGCCGTCTTCGGGTTCCAGAACAGCGCCTACGGCGCCGACCTCAGCTCTCCGTGGGAGCCACCGGTGCCGAGCCCTCTCCGGAAGGGCCGGCCCGGCGACAGGACGGAGGAGGGCACGCCGCCGTCCAGGGCCCGCCGGTGGCCTACGCTCCGATCATGAGCGACATCCAGCAGCAGTACCGAACGGTGGCAGGCGGCTTTGACGCCGTGGTGAGGGCGGTGGCGCCCGAGCAGTGGGACGCCCCGTCCCCGTGCGAGGAGTGGACGGCCCGCGACGTGGTGGCCCACGTGGTGTCCGGGCACCGGGGCGTGGTGGCCGGCGTCACCGGCCGCGAGCCCGCGCCGCAGGACGCCGCCGAGGTTCCGGGGCAGGCGTGGGCTGACGCCCTGCGGCGGATGGAGGAGCTGACCGGGGATCCGGAGGCGCTGGCCAGGGAGATCGACGGGCCGACCGGCCCGATGCCAGCAGGCGAGATCATCGGCCGGTTCGTCACCATGGACCTCCTGGTGCACACCTGGGATCTGGCCCGGGCCGTCGGCGGGGACGAGCGCCTGGACGTGGACGCCGTGCGCGAGGCCTACGAGGCGCTGAAGCCCGCGGACGAGATGATCCGCCGGCCGGGCGCGTTCGGGCCGAAGCTGGACCCGCCCGCCGGCGCCGACGAGCAGACGGCGTTCCTCTACTTCCTGGGCCGCCGGGCATAGGCCGCACCGTCCCGGGTGACGAACGGAGCGGAGTTCGTCCTGGGCGGCGCTCAGCGGTACTAGGTCATGAAGGTGACGTTGCGGTTGGCGACGTCGTTGTCCAGGTCCACCCGCGTGCCGTCGGGGAGCTGGTCCCCGTAGCCGGGGCCGGGGCCGGCCTCGCCGATCCACCCGGGATCGGCCTGCGGGGGGATGACGAAGCCGAGGTGCTGCAGCCGGTCCCGGGCGGATCTACCCTGTCGGGCCGTGGCCGCGCCCCGGGTCGCCGACTTCGACTGCCAGGCGCTCTACCGGGCGCTCGACGAGCAGCGGGTCGCCCGCGCTCTTTCCTGGCGCAAGGTGGCGGACGAGATCTGGGGCCTGTCCGCCGAGCTGAACGACCGCCGCCACGACCACCCGATCAGCCCGTCGACCATCACCGGCATGGCCAGGCGGGACGCCGTGAGCTGCCAGCACGCGCTGTTCTTCCTGCGCTGGCTGGGGCGGTCCCCGGAGAGCTTCCTGGAGCCGCCGGCCGTCGGCGCGGTGGAGCGCCCGCTCCCGGACGCCGGCCCGGACCGCCGCCTCCGGTGGCACCTGGGCCGGCTCTACGGCGCCATGAACGAGCGCCGCCTGGAGGAGGGGCTCACCTGGGCCGAGCTCGCCCGGGCACTGCGCTGCACGCCGAGCCAGCTCACCGGCCTCCGCACCGCCCGCTTCGCCACCGGGATCCAGGTGGCCATGCGCGTCGTCCAGTGGCTGGAGCGGCCGGCCGCGGACTTCGTCTACCCCGCGAGGTGGTGAGGCCGCCGGCGGCTCACTCGTTCCGGGCGACCTCGGGTCCCGTGATGCGGTCGAGGAGCGGGAACGTGGAGGCGATGATGGCCAGCGACGCCGCCAGCCCGCCCGCCACCGTCGCCCAGTACCCGAGCCCGGGGATCCGGAAGGAGATGTCGACCTGGGAGCGGAGGTAGAGCGCGGCGGAGACCAGGCCCACCACGATCGACACGGCGGCCACCAGCAGCAGCGGGATCGCGCTCTCCAGCGCGACCACCCGGTGCAGGATGCCGGTGGTGACCCCGGTGAGGCGGAGCAGGCTGAACGGGCGCTTCCGCTCGCCCAGCCCGGCGGCCACGTTCACGGCCAGGCTGCAGGCGGCGATGACCAGGCTCGCCACGATGACCACGTCGGTCATGTCCTGGA
Source organism: Acidimicrobiales bacterium (assembly GCA_050743905.1). GTDB lineage: Bacteria > Actinomycetota > Acidimicrobiia > Acidimicrobiales > RAAP-2 > JBOGGH01. The sequence goes on along the minus strand of JBOGGH010000084.1, from coordinate 2,753 downwards.
CCATGGCGAGCAGGCGCTGGGTGGACGGGTCCATCGTTTCGACGGCCACCGCCGTCCCCTGGTCCGGGAACGCCCGCTCGAGCGAGGTCCGGGCGCGCTCCACGGCGCCGGGCGACCCGTTGGTGGCCACCACCACGGCGTCGACGGGGAGCCCGGCGAGCGTCGCTGCCGAGAGGCGCGCGGCGGGCCAGGCTTTCGAGGAGGCGTGGGAGCTCGCCCCGAGGATGCTGTCCAGGAACCACCCCACGCTCGCCACCGCCGCGCCCGGGGCGCACCTCCCGATCGCCGGCGTACCGGCGAGCTGGCTGCAGGCGACCACGCCGGAACCGATCCCCTCCTGGCGGGCGGACGGGTCCTGGTGCACCACCGTCACGGCGCGGACGCCGGGCGTGGCGCGCAGGTCGGCCAGCACGTGGGACGGGACGGCGGGCACCTCGGTGGAAGGGGGACATCTCGACATGGTGTAGCTGCAGAACAGGTCGGCGAGGGTGGCCCGGCCGGCGCTGCCGCCTGTGCTGCTGACGGCGAGGATCGAGCTGAGCGCACCGACGGCGGCGCTCGTGACGAACAGGGCGAGCACGAGCCCGCTGGCGAACCGGAAGGCCGCCCGGGGGTTGTCCAGGAGCCGGCGGCCGGCGATCAGGCCGGCCGGGCCGCCCGCCCGCCGGGCCATGAGCCGCGAGCCCGCGGTGGTGAACCACGGCCCGGCGAGCACGAGCCCCACCACGATGAGCACGAACCCCACCAGCATCTCCAGGAGCTGGCCGCCGTTGGTGGCCGGCTTGCCGGTGGCGTCGAAGTAGGCGAGCAGCGCGATGCCGCCGAGCAGCGGCACCAGGCGGACCGCCCGTGGCGGGGCGGACGAGGCCCGCCGCCGCACGCCGAGGGGGGAGACCCGGACCCGGCGGAGCGCCACGCGGGCGGACACCGCGGCGGCCAGGGGGACGCCGACCGCCACGATCACCACGTCGGCCCAGCGGAGGGAGAGGTCACCCGGGGCGAGCGGGGCCCCGGTGAAGGGGACGTGGTAAAGGAGCGGGCGGAGGAGGAGGAAGAGGGCGAACCCGGCCACCATCCCGGCGACCGCCGCCACCGTCGCCTCCACGGCGGAGACCACCGTGACCTGGTGCGGGGTGGCGCCCACGAGGCGCATGGCGGCCAGGCGCTCCTCCCGCCGGGCGGCGGACAGCCGGCTCGCTGTCGCGATGAGGATGAGCACGGGCAGCAGCAGGGCCACGGCCCCGCCGGCCAGGACCCACTGCAGCACCGGGCCGCTGCCGACGCCGCTCTGGCAGTTGTAGCAGGTGGCCGGCGCCTGCTGGATGCCCCGGACCTCGGCCGCCCCGGGGAGCGCCGAGAGCCGGCCGGGCGTGTAGCCCACCACCACGATGAGCGAGCTGGGGGAGGGGAGCGCCGCCGGCCCGATGGTCCCGACCTGGTGCCCGGGGAACCGCCCGGCGAGCTGGTCCGCCGGCACGGAGCGGAGGAGCGTGGCGAGGGCCGGCGAGGCGTAGAGCTCGCCGGGCCCCGGCAGGCGCGGGATCCCCGGCGGGACCGGTGCCCCGGGCCCGGTGGCCGCCACGTCCACCCGGTCGATCGCCTGGCCGCGGAACTGGTCCACGGTGAGGAGCCACCAGAGCCGGCTCGCCCCCGCGCCGCCCGACGTGGACGGCGCCGTCTGCGGCGAGGTGTCGAGCCACGCGCCGCGCTCGGTCTGGGCGTGCAGGCCGTTCACGCCGGCGAGGGCGCACAGGAGGAGGCCGACCCCGAGGGCCACGGCCGCCGCTGTGACGAGCAGCCGGAACACCGCCTCCCGCCCGCTGCCCAACGTCAGGCGGAGGCCGAGGCGGATCACCGGAGGACCGGGTCCGGCGAGGCCACGAGGCCGTCGCGGACGATCACCTCTCGGTCGGCGTAGGCGGCCACCCGGGGCTCGTGGGTCACCAGGACCACCGTCGACCCCTGCTCGCGGGCGGCGCCGGACAGCAGGGCCATCACGAGCTCGCCGTTCAGCGAGTCGAGCGAGCCGGTGGGCTCGTCGGCGAAGAGCACGTCCGGCCGGACCACCAGGCCACGGGCCAGGGCCACGCGCTGCGACTGGCCGCCGGACATCTCGCCGGCTCGGTGTCGTTCCATGCCCTCGAGGTCGAGCCGCTGGAACCAGGCCCGGGCCGCCTCCAGCGCCTCGTGCCGGTGCATGCCGCCGAGCAGGAGCGGCAGGGCCACGTTCTCCTCGGCGGTGAGCTCGGGCACGAGCTGGCCGAACTGGAAGACGAAGCCGAACCGCTCGCGCCGCAGCCGGGAACGCTCGCCCTCCCGCATCGTGTCCACGCGCCGGCCGTCGAAGGCGACCTCGCCGGCGTCCGGGACGAGGATGCCGGCGAGGCAGTGGAGCAGCGTGGACTTGCCCGAGCCGCTCGGCCCCATCACCGCCACGATCTCGCCCCGCCGCACCGAGAGGCACGCGCCGCGGAGCGCCGGGGTCTCGCCGAAGGAGCGGACGAGGTCCCGCCCCTTGAGGAACGGATCCCCGTCCCGGACGGCCACGGCTCCGCCCGGCCCGCTCACAACGCCACCTCCTCGGCGAGCGCGGTGAGCCGTGCGGCGGTGAGGTCGATCCAGCGGAGGTCGGCTTCCAGGTGGAAGAGGCCGTGATCGGCCAGCAGGGCGTCCACGAGCGTGCCCCCGTGCTTCAGCTCGGTGAGCTCGCGCATCCGCCGGAGGTGCGCCGCCCGCTGGGCGTCCAGGTAGTG
>JBOGGH010000083.1:0-7920 GCA_050743905.1 Acidimicrobiales bacterium | reverse complement strand
GCCGGCAGGCGCGCTGCGCCGTTGCTCCGCCTGTGGCTGCACCGGCCGGCGAGAGCGGAGACAGGAGGGCTCGTGCAGACGGTGATCCAGCGGACGGAGCCCGCGGGCGACTTCCGCACCCTGGCGTACCAGGTCCGCGACGCCGGCCTCCTCGACCGCCGGCTCGGGCACTACTGGACCAAGATCGTGGTGACCGTCGCGGCCTTCGGCGCCGGCTGGGCGGCCTTGTTCGCCCTGGGCGGCTCGTGGTGGGTGCTGGCCGTCGCCGCGTTCCTCGGCGTGGCTTCCTGCCAGCTCGGCTTCCTGGGCCACGACGCCGGGCACGGTCAGGTCTTCGCCGCCAGGCGGGCCAACCGCCTCCTCGGCCTGGTGATCGGGAACGGCTTGGTGGGACTGAGCTTCGGGTGGTGGGTGGCCAAGCACAGTGCCCATCACGCCCACCCCAACCAGCCTGACCTCGATCCGGACATCGGCCTCGGCCTGGTGGGTACCCGCTCGCCCGAGGACGCGGGCGACGGCCACGGCCTCGCCGGCTGGCTGGCACGATGGCAGGCGGAGCTCTTCTTCCCGCTCATGCTGCTCCGCAGCACCGGCCTGTACCTGTCCGGGGGGCTGGACCTGCTCCGACGCCGGGACCGTGCCGCCCTGGCCGAGAGCCTCCTGGTGGTCGCCCACGCCGCCCTCTACCTGGCGGTGATCTTCTGGGCGCTGCCCCCGCCCGAGGCCGTCGCCTTCATCCTGGTGCACCAGGCCGTGTTCTCGGTGTACCTGGGCTGCAGCTTCGCGCCCAACCACAAGGGCATGCCGATCATCGAGGACGGCTCGGCGATGGGCTTCGCCCAACGCCAGGTCGTCACGGCCCGCAACGTCTCGGGGGGCCGGTGCACCGGCTTCGTGCTCGGCGGCCTGAACTACCAGATCGAGCACCACCTCTTCCCCACGATGCCGCGGCCCAACCTGGCTCGTGCCCAGGACTTGGTCCGTGCGTTCTGCCGCGAGAACCGCCTCGCGTACTGCGAGGAGCGCCCGATCGCCTCGTACCGCCGGGCCGTGTGGCGCCCCGGCGTCGCCTGATCCACGCCGCGGCCCCTGATCCACCCCCGGTGCCGGCGGGACCGCCAACGGGCGACCCGGCACTGTCACGCCGCTCCGAGCGGCGCACGGGCGGCCCCAATTCAATCCAGGGCCTTTCCGCGCTCTCCACCACACCCATATCCGCAGAGCCCGCGGCCAACCAGCCACGGTCCCACGGTCCGCACGCCGGCTGTGGCATCCTTCGTCCGGTCGGCACCCGGCGTCCCGCGGCGCTGAGAGGCGCCGGGGGCGCGGAGAGCCGTGCCGGCCTTCGGCACGGGCCCGCCGGCCGACCGCATCAAGGGAGGCGCCATGGGGCAGGCGATCGGGGAGAGCATCACCTTCGCCGTGGGGGTCGCCATCAGCCCGGTGCCCGTCGTCGCCGTGATCCTCATGCTGCTGTCCAAGGAAGCCGGGCGCAACAGCCTGGCGTTCGCCGCCGGATGGGCGGTCGGCATCGCCGGCGCCCTCGCCGTGGTGATCGCCGTCTCCGGGTCCATCGGGACCGACAGCGGCGGCGGCCCGTCCAACGGGACCTCCACCGTCAAGCTGGTCCTCGGGGTCGTCCTCGTCCTGCTGGCCCTCCGCCAGTGGCGCAACCGGCCGGCCCAGGGAGAGCCCGCCCACCTGCCGAAGTGGCTGGAGGCCCTGGAGGACGTCACCCCGGCCCGGAGCGGGGGCCTGGGCGTGGTGCTGTCGGCGGTGAACCCCAAGAACCTCCTGCTCCTCATCGGCGGCGGCCTCGCCATCGCCGGCGCACCGGCGTCGCCGGGCGGCATGGCCGTGGCGGCCGCGGTCTTCCTGGTGCTCGCCGCGTCCAGCGTCGTGGTCCCCGTGGTCCTCTACCGAGCCCTCGGCGCCCGGGCCGAGCGGTCGCTCGAGTCGCTCGGCACGTGGCTGCAGGCCAACAACGCGGCGGTGATGACCGTGCTCCTGCTGGTGATCGGGGTGCTGCTCATCGGCAAGGGGCTCGGCGGCTTCTGACGGCGGGCCTGCCGCACGCCGGGATCCGCCGCACGGGCGAGCCCCAGCGCGCGCCACCGGCAGCGGCCTACCGGGCGGCTGTCCCTCCCCCGGCGCCGTTGGCGGCACCGTTGGCGCCGGAGCCGGACAGGGCGCCGCCCACGCCCTTGAGCGCCTCCACCAGCATCCCGGCACCGCCTACGAGCCCGGCGGCCTCGTAGGGCACCACCACCTTGGCGTTCGGCGCCGCGGCGATGTCCTGGAGGGCGCGGAGCTGGAGCACGGCCAGCGTGTTGGGATGGATGGCCGATCGGTCGATGGCGTCGAGCGCCGCCGCCTCACCCTCGCCCCGGAGGAGGCGCGCCTTCTTCTCGCCCTCGGCCTGCAGCTCGAGCGCCTTCATCTGCGCCTCGGCCGCCAGGATCACCGACTGCTTGGCGCCCTCGGCCTCGAGCACCGCCGCCTGCTTGCGGCCCCCGGCGCTGTTGATGGCCGCCTGCTGCTCGCCCTCCGAGGTAAGGATGGCCGCCCGCTTGTGCTGCTCGGCCTCCTTCTGCTCGGACATCGCCTGGAGCACGTTGTTCGGCGGGGTGATGTCGAGGATCTCGATCCGGTTGAGGCGGACGCCCCACTTCATGGCGGCGTCCGCCATGTGATCCTGCATGCGGGTGTTGATGGTGTCGCGCTGGGAGAGCGACTGGTCGAGCGTGAGCTCGCCGAACACCGCCCGCAGCGCGGTCCGCGAGAGCTGGTCCACGGCCAGCGTGTAGTCGGCGATCTCGAACAGCGCGGCCTTAACGTCGATCACCTGGCAGAAGATGGTGGCGCTGACCCACAGCGAGACGTTGTCCTTCGTGATCACCGCCTGCTGGTCCCCGGTCATCGGGAACTCCCGCATGTCCACCTTTGTCATGCGGTCCATGAACGGCATCAGGATGTGGAGCCCGGGCTGGCGGACCGACCGGAACTGGCCGAACCGCTTCACCACCCCCACGCTCCCCTGCTGGACGATCTTCACGGACCGGACGAGCATGATCAGGGCGAAGAGGACCACGGCCACCACCACGATGCCCACGATCACCCCCGCCACCACTGCTCCACTGCTGGCGATCATCTCCGTTCCTCCTTGCTCTCGGCGCTCTCGGCGCCGCCGCTTCTACCCGGCGGCGTACACGACCAGCAGGCCGCGGGAGACGTCCGCCACCACCACGTCGGTGCCGGGCTCGATCGTCTCGTTGGGGTCCAGGGGGATGGCCAGCCACTCCTCGCCGCGGGCCCGGATGAAGCCCGGGCGGTGCGCGCCCTCGATCCGGCGGGTCACGAAGGCGGTCTCGCCGATCATGCCCTGCACCCCGCTGAGCATGCCGGCGCCTCCCTCCTGCCTGGCCGACCTTCCCGCGAACCCTGGCCACACCGGTCCGGGACGGACCGGCCGCAACCCTGCCTGCTCCCGATGATACGGCCCCACCGGGGAGCCGCCGCACCGGGGCGCCCAGCCGAGCCGGGTCAGCGGCCGGTGAAGCGCGGCTCGCGCCGTTCGAGGAAGGCGGCCACCGCCTCGGCCGTGTCCCGGCTGCCGAAGTTCACCGCCTGGCACCGGGCCTCGTGCTCCACCGCCTCGGCCATGGACGACGAGAGCGAGCCCTGCAGCAGCGTCTTGGTCATGGAGAGCGCCAGCGGCGGCCCGGCGGCGAGCGTGGCGGCCCAGCCGTCCACGAACCCGTCCAGCTCGTCCACCGGCATTACCCGGTTGACCAGCCCCAGCTCCCTCGCCGCCTCGGCGGGGTACAGCTCGCCAAAGAAGGCCACCTCCTTGGCCCGGGCCATGCCGATCAGGCGGGGCAGCAGCCAGGAGGCGCCGTTGTCCAGGGACAGCCCCCGCCGGGAGAAGATCATCGAGAGCCGCGCCCGCTCGGAGGCCACCACCAGGTCGCAACCGAGGGCCAGGCTCATGCCGGCGCCCACGGCCACCCCGTCCACCTTGGCGATGGTGGGCTTGGCCAGCCGGTGCAGGGCCAGCGCCACGTCGCCCAGGCGCCGCACCCACGCCAGCCCGGATCCCCCCGCGGTGCCCGCCGGGCCGCCGGGGTCGGCCAGGTCGGCGCCGGAGCAGAAGTCCCCGCCGGCCCCGGTCACCACCAGCACCCGGTCGTCCGGCTCGCGCTCGATCGCCGCGAACGTCTCCCGCAGCTCGGCCAGCATGGTGGCCGTCATGGCGTTCTTCCGCTCCGGACGGCGCATGGTGACGGTCACCACGCCGCCGTCCCGCTCCACGGTCAGCGTCTCCACGGGGCCTCCTCTCGCCGCCGCACGCCGCGCCGACGCCCGGCGAGGCGCACCCTACGGCCCGTCCCGGGCGCCTGCCACCCGCGGCGCCCGCCGCGACGGTCAGAAGGCCGCTTCCAGCACCGTGACCCGGCCGCCAGCGACGGCGGCCACGTCGAACCGGACCTCGCGGCACCGCACCCGGTGCTCCCGGAGCCAGCGGGCCCCCAGCCGCCGGACCCGCCGCTGCTTGGCCGGCGTGACCGCCTCGGCCGGCGAGCCGAACCGGTCCGAGCGGCGGGCCTTCACCTCGCAGACCACCACGGTGCCGCCGAGCCGGCAGACCAGGTCCAGCTCGCCTTCCGGGCAGCGCCAGTTCCGGGCCAGCACCTCGTAGCCCGCGGCCCGGTACCAGGCGGCGGCCAGCTCCTCGCCGGCGGCGCCGAACCGGCGGCGGCGGTTGGTCACGGAGGGCTGGAGATCGCGGACATCCCTCTGGAACGGTCGCCCCCGGCGGGCAGTCCCGCACGGCGTGCCGTCGGGCCGCCGGCGACCGCCTCCTACGGCTCGTTCTCCTACAGCTCCTTCTCGGGGAGCCGCTCCACGTTCACGTCTCGGAAGGTGAGCACCCGCACCGAGGGCACGAAGCGGGCGGGGCGGTACATGTCCCACACCCAGGCGTCCGTCAGCTCCAGCTCCACGCAGGTGGGGGCGGCGTCCGTGCGGACCGTGAGCCGCACCTCGTTGGCCAGGTAGAAGCGACGCTCGGTCTCCACCACGTAGGCGAACATCGGGAGCACCGCCCGGTACTCCTGCACCAGAGCCAGCTCGATCTCCGCCTCGTAGCGCTCGAGCTCCTCCTCGCTCATCGCGGCCACCGTCCCCGCGGCCCGCCGCCTGCCCCCCGGGCGAGGCCGCCCCCCCGATCGCCGCTCCGCCGCTCTGGCACCGCCCGAGAATAGCCAGCAGCCCCGCTGCGGACGGCGGCGAGCCCGCTCGGGCCGGGGAACGGTGCCCGTCAAGGGGCACCCGGGTCCGGCCGGCCCGGGGAGCGTCCCCGGCACTACTGTACTCATCGGGACGGTACTACTTAGGACAGCCTTGGGTGGTACGATCCGGTGGGAGCGGCCAACACCCTCCGCCTCGCGGGCGCCACCTCGCGGGCAGGGGACCCCGGCCCTCCCCGGCCTCGGGACGGGAGCGTTCATGGCACGGCACAACCCCTTCGACTACGGCGGCCCCGTCACCGGCGACCACTTCACGGGGCGTAGCCGCGAGCTGGCGGCCGTCACCGACCGCCTGGCTGACCACATCGGCGTCGCCGTCGTCGCACCGCGCCGCTACGGCAAGTCGTCGCTGATCAAGCAGGCCTGCCTGCAGCTCGAGGCGTCCTCGCCGGCGCCGGCCGTGGTGGGCGTGAACCTGCTCCAGGCGGGCAGCATGGCGGACGCCGCCGCGGCGCTCGTGCGAGCCCTCTACCGCGTGCCCGGCGGCCCGTGGCACCGGCTGCGGCAGGTGCTGCCCGGCTTCCTCGGCCGGCTCCGCGTGCAGCCGAGCGTCACCTTCGACCCTGCCGGCTCGCCGTCGTTCGAGATCTCGCCCCAGCTCAGCCAGGAGGACCTGGCCCGGACCGTGGCGGACGTCTACGGCATCCTCGACGAGATCGGCCGGAAGCGTCCGGCGGTGCTGGTCCTCGACGAGTTCCAGGCGTCGGTCGACCTCAGCCGCCACCTCCCTCGCCTGCTCAAGGCCCTCGGGGACGAGCACCGCAACGTCTCCCTGGTCCTCGCCGGGTCGAGGCAGCATCTCATGGAGAGCCTGGTGCTCTCGCGGGGAGCGCCCCTCTACAACATGCTCGAGAGGATCACGCTCCAGCCCATCCCCAGGGAGGACTGGATCCCCTTCCTGGTCCGCCGGGCGAGAGCGGGCGGGCGGGCGTTCACGGACCGGGCCGCGGCCGAGGCGGTGTGGGAGCTGGCCGGGCCGGTGCCCTTCGACGTCCAGCAGCTCGCCTTCGAGAGCTTCGCCCAGGCCGGCCGCGCCATCGACGTGCCGACCGTCGAGCGCGCCGTCCACGGCCTCGTCCACCACCGGGAGAGCGAGTACGCCCGGGCCGTGGAGCGGCTCGCTCCCGGCCAGCGCCGCGTGCTCAAGGCACTGGCGCTCGGCGCCACGGCCACCACGGGCTCGTCACGGTTCGCGACGACGGCGGGCCTCTCGGACGCCACGTCCGTACGGAAGGCGCTGCAGGTGCTCGAGAACCTCGAGTTGGTGGTCCGCCGCGACGGGGTGCCCGCCGTGGACGACCCGTTCCTCGCCGCCTGGCTCCGCCGGCCCGGCGAGGACGGCGGCTGACGCCGCCCGGTCAGGCGGGGACGGCCGGTCAGCCGGGCGAAGCGGGGGGCCGGAGGTCAGCCCTCGTCGCCCGCGGCGACCACCTCGGCCTCGGCGGCGACGTCGGCGTCGGTGTCGCCATCGGCACCGCCGTCGGCACCGGTGTCGGCGTCGGCTGCCGCGACGCCACCAGCGCGGCCGGCACTCCCGTTGGCACTGGCCCGGGCGGCGGCCGACCTGGCCTCGGCCTTGGTGGGCTGGCGCTTCTCCTTGACCTTGGCCGCCTTGCCCGACCGCTGGCGGAGGTAGTACAGCTTCGCCCGGCGCACGTCGCCGTAGGTGTCCACCTCCAGCTTGGCGATGGTGGGCGAGTGCACGGGGAAGGTCCGCTCCACCCCCACGCCGAAGCTCACCTTGCGCACGGTGAACGTCTCGCGCACCCCCACGCCCTGGCGGCGGATCACCACGCCCTGGAAGACCTGGACGCGCTCCCGGTTGCCCTCCACCACCCGCACGTGCACCTTGACGGTGTCACCGGGCCGGAATTCCGGCACGTCGTCGCGCAGGCTGTCGCGGTCGATGATCTCGGTGGGATGCATGGGGCGCGTCCTTCTGGCTGGAGGAGGTTGGCCGAGTCAGAGATCGTAGCCGTGATCGGCCAGCAGGCGCACCTCGCCGGCCCCGGCCAGGAGCGCCACCTCCTCCTCCGTGAGCCCGCCGCGGGCGGCCACCAGGTCCGGCCGCCGCTCCAGGGTGCGCCGGAGCGCCTGGGCCCGCCGCCACCGGGCCACCCGCCCGTGGTCGCCCGAGCGCAGGATCTCGGGGACCTGCCACCCCCGGAAGCTGGCCGGCCTCGTGTACTGCGGGTACTCCAGCAGGCCGTCGGCGAAGCTCTCGTCCTCGCTGGAGGCCTCGTTGCCCAGGGCGCCGGGCAGCAGCCGGGTCACCGCCTCCACCACCACCAGGGCGGCCGCCTCGCCGCCGGCCAGCACCACGTCGCCCACGGAGAGCTCCCCGTCCACCAGGTGGTCGGCCACCCGCTGGTCCACGCCCTCGTAGCGACCGCACAGGAGCGAGAAGCCCCCGCTGCCGGCCAGCCCGGCCGCCGCCCGCTGGTCGAACCGCCGTCCGCCCGGCGCCAGCAGCAGCAGCGGCCGTGGCAGCCCCTCGGCGGCCTCCACCGCCTCCACCGCGCCGAAGAGCGGCTCGGGCATGAGGACCATCCCCGCCCCGCCGCCGTAGGGGGCGTCGTCCACCGACCGCCGGGGGTCCTGGGCGGCCGAC
>JBOGGH010000082.1:0-7944 GCA_050743905.1 Acidimicrobiales bacterium | reverse complement strand
GTGGCGGCCAGGGCCCCGGGCGCCGCGCCGGCCCCGGTGCCGACCCCGGTGCCGGCCCCGGCGCCGGTGCCACGCTCAGCGGACACCGATCCCCCCGTCCGACCGGACGACCTCGCCGGTGATCCCCGACGCCGCGTCCGAGGCCAGGAAGACGTAGGCCCCGGCGTGGTGGCGCGGGGTGAGCGCCACGTGCAGCGGGGTCCGGGCCTCGAGCTCCTCGCGCCGCCCCGGCCGGTCGCCCAGCCGCTCGCCGTCCGATCCCAGGCTGCGGGCCCCGCGCAGGTCGGTGCCGAGGGTGCCGCCGGGGGCCACGCCGTTCACCCGTATCTCGGGCGCCAGCTCGTGCGCGAGCTGGACCACCAGGCCCCGGGCGGCGAACTTGGAGGCCACGTAGAGCGGGCCGCCCCGCCCAGGGTAGAAGCTGGAGCTGGACAGCGTGAGCACCACGTTGCCGCCCGCGGCGCGCAGGGCCGGCAGCGCCGCCTGCACCACCAGCAGCACGCTCTTCACGTTGACGGCGAAGATCTCGTCGAAGGCGCGGTCGAGCGCCTGGCGCGGGATGGCGTCCAGGCGCCGGTAGTGGTCGAAGATCCCGGCGAAGGTGGCGACCACGTCGAGGCGGCCCCACCGGTCCACGGTGGCCTCCACCAGCGCCCCGGTGCCCACCGCCGAGGTGGCGTCGCCCCGCAGGGCGAGCACCCGGTCGCCGAGCCCGTGGAGGTCGTCCACCTTCACCGGGTCCAGCTCGAGCACGGCCACGGCCGCGCCGGCCGCCACGAAGGCCTCGACGGCCGCCCGCCCGATCCCCGAGCCGCCGCCGGTGCAGGCGACCACCTTTCCGGCGAGCGCGCCGCCGTCCACGGGCGGGGCCTCCGGGCCGCCGCTCACGGGCGGGGCCTCCGGCCCGGGCTCACCGGCGGGGCCCTCGGCCGCCGCTCACAGGAAGATCGCCAGGTTCTGCGTGCGGACCACCGACTCGTCGAGGACGATGTCCCGCGACGCCATCCGCAGGCCGTCGTCCACCCGGCGCAGCACATCGTGCCGCTCGGCGGCCATCCACTCCGGCGGCCGCACGTCCAGCCGGCTCCGGAAGAGCAGCAGGTAGCTGCGGACCGCCAGCTCCCCGTGGGCGTCGCCGGCGCAGGCGCGGACGTTGGTCACGAACCGGCGGGTCCGCGACGGCGGGTCCTCGGTCCACGCGTGGCGCCCCGAGAGCCGCTCCACCCGCTTGCCCAGGGTGTACCGGTCCTCGTCGAAGTGGTCCATCCGCCGCTCGGGACCGGGCTGGCCCTGCATGGCGGTGACGCTCACCGGCATGCGGTAGCGGACGTCCTCGGTGAGCAGCTCCAGCCACTCGGCGTAGCGCTGCCCGTCGAGCAGCTCGGCCTCGGCGTGGAGGAACCGGCTGATCTCGTAGTGGGTCTCCATCCCCACCGCGGCGCCCGGGAGCCCCGCCCCCGTGCCGACGGTCATCCGGCCACCGTCAGGCCCACCGGCGCGGCCGCCGCCGCGTGGAGCCCGGGGGCGGCCTCGCCGCGCAGGAGCCTGCCCCAGCGCCGGAGCAGCTCCCGCTGGTTGTACTCCCCGTACCCCACGAACGCCGACCCCGGCCCGGGCCAGCCCGCCACCGGCTCGTGCAGCGTGCCGCCCCCGGGCGCCATGCCCATGGTGTTGTCCAGCTCGACCCCGGCGGCGAAGGACCCGCGGCTGACCGAGGTGATCGACGTCCAGTTCTCGACGTCGTCCTGCTCGAACATCCCCGAGGATCCGAAGCAGAGCAGGTAGGCGCGGTAGGAGTCGTCCTTGTACCACTGCGGCGCCTCGGCGTCGACGGCGAACCAGGACAGGACCTCGGTCTCGGTGGGGCCGATCGGCTGCCAGAGGCGGATGGAAACGAACGGCACCACCCCCTCGCCCTCGCGCACCCGCGGCCAGTTGTGCACGAGGCTCAGGTTGGGGAAGAGCGTGGACGCCGAGGGCATGAAGCCGGCCCGGCCCACCAGCGCCTGCTGCTCGGGGGACCACAGGCGGCCCATGCGCTCGACCATCTCCGGCGGGTAGCCGATGTGCGCCAGGTTCTCCCGGAAGTCGCGGGTGGGCAGCTTGTAGGTGGTCCCGCCGCCGGATCCGGCCCAGTACAGCGCGCCCTCCTTGCGGCGGTGGGCCTTGGGCTCCAGGAAGAGGCCGATCTCCACCACGCTGACGTGCGTGTGGGGCGTGTGGTACGAGTCGCCGGAGAAGTTCTCCGCCCCGATCTTCCAGTTGCTCTGGATGACCCAGCGCTGCGGGCCGCGGACCTCCATGCCCGACTCGCTGTGGTGCACGTAGAGGTCGAGGTAGAAGTCGAAGCCGCCCATGGCCTCGCGGAGCGGGGCGGCGTCCGGGTCCAGGGAGCTGAAGATCATGCCCCGGTGGATCTCCGTGCGGGGCGCCGGCACCAGCCCCGCCCTCGACCGGTCCAGCCCGGCGTCCCCCCCGTAGGCGTCGGCGTGGAACGGCACCGCCGCCAGCTCGCCCGTGTTCCGGTAGGTCCACGCGTGGTACGGGCAGCGGAAGTGGCCCGTGGTGCCCGCCTCGGCCCGGCACACCTGCATGCCGCGGTGCCGGCACATGTTGAGGAGCACCCGGACCACCCCGTCGTTGCCCCGGACCACGATGAAGGAGTCGTCCACGATCCTGCGGACCACGTAGTCCCCGGGGTCCGGGATCTCGGACACGTGGGCCATGTACTGCCACGTCCGCGGGAAGAGGCGCTCCCGTTCGAGGCGGTGGACCTCCGGGTCGCTGTAGATCCCGGCCGGGAGCCTCCCCCGGTCCACCCGCTCCACAAGCTGCTCGATCTCCATCGTGCCTCCCACGCCGGCGTCCGGCACCCCGTGACCGGGTGTGCCCCTGCCCTGGTCGCCGCCGAACCGCCCGGGGGCGGCCGGCGTCCCCAGCAGGAAGGTACCGTCACCCAAATGCAAACGACAAATAGCCATTTTTGGCCGTTTCGTCACATTTCTCATATGGATCGACCGGCCCACGGGGAGCAGTACCCGCAGGTCAACAGGCTGATCTGGCGTCGCGGGCCGGGGGACGGTCCCGTCTGGCCGGACTCGGGCTCCACGAGGCGGGGCCGCGGCGCGCACGCCCGCTTGATCGGGAGAACATACAGTTACCGGCGTAAACCGCACGGAATGGCTATCGTTCTGCCATGCCCATCGACACCAGGGTGTCGCTCCACAAGCTGGAGGTCTTTGACGCGGTGGTGGAGCTCGGCGGGGTCAGCCGCGCCGCCGACCACCTGGGGGTGGCGCAGCCGGTGGTCAGCGGGCACCTGCGCTCCCTCGAGCAGCGGGTCGGCGCCAGCCTCTTCTACCGCGAAGGCCGGCGGCTGCACCTCACCGAGGCCGGGCGGGCCGTCCACCTCTGGGCCACCGACATGCTGCGGCGCACGCGCGAGCTCTCGCGCGACCTCGACAGCGTGTCGGACGGGCTGGCGGGGAGCGTGGTGGTGGGCACGAGCATGTCCATCGGCAGCTACGTGCTCCCGCCGCTGCTGGCGTCGTTCCTCCGTGAGCGGCCGGCGGTCGAGGTGCGGATCGACATCGGGGCGGCGGCCCAGTCCATCACCGGGACCGAGGCCGGGGAGAACGACTTCTCCGTGGTGGTCATCGAGGCGGCCACCACCAACCACGGCCTGGTGACCGAGCACATCGGCGTGGAGGAACTGGTCCTCGTGGCCCCGCCGCACGGCGTCCCCGAGGGTGACTCGGTCACCGTGGACGAGCTGCGGGCGCTCCCCTTCATCGAGGCCCAGAAGGGGACGCTGCGGCGGACCTTCATCGACCAGGAGCTGGCGCACATCGGCCTGCCCGAGCGGCACGTGGCCGCCGAGCTCGGCCACCCCGAGGCCATGAAGCTGCTGGTGGGGGCGGGGCTCGGCGTGTCGTTCCTCTTCCGGGCCGCCGTGAGCCGGGAGATCGCCGACGGCACCCTCCGGGAGGTGGCCATCCCGGGCGTCCACCTGGTGGGGCCGGTCTTCCTCGTGCACCGCAAGGACAAGCTCTTCTCCGCCGTCCACCGCGCCCTCATCCAGGACATCCGGGCCCACGTGGGCCCGGCGGTGCCGGCCTGACGGGCTTCCGGGCGGCGCCGGCCTGACGTTCGGGTTGCGCACGAACGTGCGAGTGGCGTACAACTGCCTGAGGGCAGCCGGGCGGCGGGGCTCGGGTGCCCGGCAGTCGAGGAGGTGGCCGAGGGTGGCAGGACGGCGCTCGCGCCCGGGCGGCGGGGCTCGGGATTGATGGCGCGGATGGTCAGCCTGGAGGAGGGCGTCCGCGACCTCGTCCACGACGGCGACTGCGTGGCCCTGGAGGGCTTCACCCACCTGATCCCGTTCGCCGCCGGCCACGAGATCGTCCGCCAGGGCCGGCGCGAGCTCACCCTCGTCCGGCTGACCCCCGACCTCGTCTACGACCAGATGATCGGCGCCGGCTGCGCGAGCCGGCTGGTGTTCTCGTGGGGCGGCAACCCCGGCGTCGGGTCGCTGCACCGGCTCCGCGACGCGGTGGAGCACGGCTGGCCGCGGCCGCTCGAGCTGGACGAGCACAGCCACGCCGGCCTGGCCAACCGGTACGTGGCCGGGGCGTCCGGCCTGCCGTTCGCCGTGCTCCGCGGCTACGCGGGCACCGACCTCGTGCGGCACTGCCCGTCGCTGGCCACCGTCGAGTGCCCCTTCACCGGCGAGCGCCTGGCCGCCGTGCCGGCCATCCGCCCGGACGTGGCGGTGGTCCACGCCCAGCAGGCCGACCGGGACGGGAACGTGCAGCTCTGGGGCATCAGCGGCGTCCAGAAGGAGGCCGTGCTGGCCGCCGCCCGGTCACTGGTCACCGTGGAGGAGGTGGTGGACGAGCTCCCCGAGCGCTACGGCGCGGTGCGCCTGCCCACGTGGGCGGTGACGGCCGTGGCGGTGGTCCCCGGAGGCTGCCACCCCTCGTACGCCGCCGGGTACTCGGTGCGCGACAACGCGTACTACGAGGCCTGGGACGCCGTGAGCCGCGACCGCCGGGCGTTCCTGGACTGGCTGGACGAGCA
Source organism: Acidimicrobiales bacterium (assembly GCA_050743905.1). Taxonomy (GTDB): domain Bacteria; phylum Actinomycetota; class Acidimicrobiia; order Acidimicrobiales; family RAAP-2; genus JBOGGH01. The sequence goes on along the minus strand of JBOGGH010000082.1, from coordinate 2,865 downwards.
CGTCCTGGCGGCCCCGGCCGAGCGGGCGCCGGTGGCCCCGTGAACGGGTGGACCACGGACGAAATGATGACCGTGGCCGCCGCCCGCGAGCTCGCCGGCAGCCGCTCCTGCTTCGTGGGGATCGGCCTGCCGAGCACCGCCGCCAACCTGGCGCGGCGGATCCACTCGCCGGGGATCGCCCTCGTGTACGAGTCGGGGACGATCGGCGCCCGGCCCACCCGGCTCCCCCTCTCGATCGGCGACGGCGAGCTGGCCGAGACCGCGGGGTCGGTGGTGTCGGTGGCCGAGATCTTCAACTACTGGCTGCAGCCGGGCCGTATCGACGTGGGCATGCTCGGCGGCGCGCAGGTGGACCGGTACGGGAACCTGAACTCCACCGTGGTCGGGGCCTACGCCCACCCGACGGTGCGGCTCCCGGGCGCCGGCGGGGCGCCGGAGATCGCCGGGGCGTGCCCGAAGGTGCTGGTGGTGATGCGCCAGTCCACCAGGACGTTCGTGGAGCGGGTGGACTTCGTGACCACCGTGGGCCACGGCGACGGGCCGGGGGCCCGCCGGCGGCTCGGGCTGTGGGGCGGCGGGCCCCGCGCCGTGGTGACCGACCTGGGCGTGCTCCGGCCCCATCCCGTCCGCGCCGAGCTGGTCCTCACCGAGATCCACCCCGGGCACACCGTGGCCGAGGCGCGGGACGCCACCGGCTGGCCGCTGGCGGTGGCGGACGGGGTGACGGAGAGCGCGCCACCGAGCGCCGAGGAGCTGGCGGTCCTCCGCGGCCTCGTGAGAGCGGGACCGTGACGGCGGCGTGGATCGTGGACGCGGTGCGGACCCCCATCGGCCGCTACGGCGGCGCGCTCGCCGGCGTGCGCCCGGACGACCTGGCCGCCGGCACGCTCCGGGCGCTGCTGGACCGCCACCCCCGGCTCGACCCCGCGCAGATCGGCGACGTGGTCCTCGGCGACGCCAACGGCGCCGGGGAGGACAACCGGAACGTCGCCCGCATGGCCGTGCTCCTGGCCGGCCTCCCCACCTCGGTCCCGGGCACCACGGTGACCCGCCTGTGCGGGTCGGGCATGGAGGCCGTGGTGGAGGCCAGCCGGGCCGTCGAGACCGGGGACGCCCGGTGGTGCGTGGCGGGCGGCGTGGAGTCCATGAGCCGCGCGCCGTGGATCCTGCCCAAGCCGGAGGGCCCGCTGCCCCGGGAGGACGCGACGCTCCACTCCACCACCCTGGGGTGGCGCATGGTCAACCCCGCCATGCCGGCGGCGTGGACGGTGGCCCTGGGGGAGGGGGCGGAGATCCTGGCCGACCGCTACGGCATCGACCGCGAGGCTCAGGACGCGTTCGCGCTGGGGAGCCACCGGCAGGCCGGCGCCGCCTGGGCGGCCGGCGCCTTCGAGGCCGAGGTGGTGGCCGTGGCCGGGGTGGACCTGGACCGGGACGAGTCGGTCCGGGAGACGTCGATGGACCGGCTCGGCGCGCTGCGGCCGGCCTTCCGCCCGGACGGGACGGTCACGGCCGGGAACTCGTCGCCCCTGAACGACGGCAGCGCCTGCCTGCTGCTGGCCGACGACGCCGGCGCCGCCGAGCTGGGGACCGAGCCACTGGCCCGAGTGGCCGGCCGGGGCGTGGCCGCCGTGGACCCCCCGCTCTACGGGATCGGCCCGGTGGGCGCCGCCGAGCGCGCCCTCCGGCGGGCGGGCATCGGCTGGGGCGACCTCGCCGTAGTCGAGCTGAACGAGGCGTTCGCCGTCCAGGCCCTCGCCTGCCTGGCCGAGTGGCCCGAGCTCGACCCGGCCGTCGTCAACCCCCAGGGCGGCGCCATCGCGCTCGGGCACCCACTGGGCTGCTCGGGGGCCCGGCTGCTGGCCTCCCTCGCCCACCAGCTCCGCCGGCGCGGCGGGGGCTACGGGCTGGCAACGATGTGCGTGGGCGTGGGCCAGGGCATCGCGGTGGTGCTGGAGGCATGAGCGGGGAGGTGGGAGGACCGATGGACGCCGGCGGCGGCCAGGTGCCCGGGGCGGCGCTGCCGTCCCTGGACATGCGGACCCTGGACCCGCCCTACGACTACCCGGGCTACCGGTCCACCGGGCTCCGCCACCCCCTGCGGGACCTGCTGGTCCTGCCGCCCTCGGAGGCCGACGGAACCGGGCCCGTCTTCGGGCACGGCGCGGTGGGACCGGACGACCACGACCTGACCGTCGGGCACGCCGGCGAGCCCCAGGGCCAGCGCATCGTGCTCGAGGGGCGGCTGGTGGACCGGCGCGGCCGGCCGGTGGCGGGCCAGCTCGTGGAGCTCTGGCAGGCCAACGCGGCGGGCCGCTACCGCCACGACGGGGACGGGCACCCGGCCCCGCTCGACTCGAACTTCACCGGCTACGGCCGCTGCCGCACCGGCGACCACGGGTGGTACCGCTTCGTCACCGTGCGCCCCGGGGCCTACCCGTGGGGCAACCACCACAACGCCTGGCGGCCCGCCCACATCCACCTCTCGGTCTTCGGGCGTGCCTTCACCGACCGCCTCGTGACCCAGGTGTACTTCCCGGGCACACCGCTCCTCCACCACGACCCGATCTACCAGTCGGTCTCGCCGGCGGCCCGGGGCCGGCTCGTCTCCCGGCTCGACCTGGCGCGCTCGGTGCCCGAGTGGGCCCTCTGCCACCGGTTCGACATCGTGGTGGCCGGGCCGTCGGCCACGCCCACCGAGCCGCCGCCCTACCGCCCCGGGGGGACCCGGTGACCGGCGACGGCGTGGGAGTGGCGCCCACCCCCTCGCAGACCGCGGGGCCGTTCCTCGCCATCGGCCTGGCGCCGCTGGCCCGCGGCGAGCTGGTCCCGGACGGCACGCCGGGCGCGGTGGTGATCGGGGGC